>JAEUIB010000292.1 GCA_016795255.1 Planctomycetota bacterium | reverse complement strand
CCCTTCAGGCGCTTGATCGTCTCTTCCTGCGGCTGGTTCAGCGTGTCCCAGCCGTCGACCTTCAGGATCACGTCGTCCGAACGCAGGCCCATCGCGTACGCGGGGCCCGAGTAGATCGGGCGATCGATCTGGAACGAGCCGTTGACGGTGTTCACGTACGCGCCGATGCCCGCGTACTCACGGTTCAGGTCGAGCAGCCAGCGCTCGTACTCGCTCGGGCTCATGTACGTCGAATGCGGATCCAGGTACGCGAGCATGCCCTTCGCGGCGGCCGACAGCAGCTTCTCGTCGCCGTCCTTGCCCTGGAGCTGTTCGCCGACGAGGTGCTCCGACTTCACCATCGCGATGATCTCGCGCAACAGATCGAGGTTGTCGCTCGGCTGCTGCGCCATGCCGCGTTCCTCGCGGTTCGCGAGCATCTGCTGCAGGCGCTCGATGCGGCCGTACGCGCGCGCGAGCTGACCTTCGGCGGTCGGGTCGTCCTGGATCTCGGCGAGCATCGCGCGCGCCGAGTCGTAGTCCTTGATCTCGGCGAGTCCGAGCGCGCCCCAGATCCGGAACTCGCGGTTCTCGGACGCGAGCAGTTGCTTCAGTTCGGTGCGAGCGCGCGCCTTCGCGGCGCTGCCGCCGACGTCGTGCAGCGTCGTCGCCAGCGCGACCTTCACTTGCGGGTCGTACGTGCGGTCGAGCGCGTCGGCCAGCGCGTTGCGGATCGACTCGGAGCGCGAGAAGCTCTCGGCCAAGCGGATCGCCGCGATGCGCGCGTCGTTCGGCAGGTCCGACGTGATCAGCGTGACCAGCGCCGTTTCGTTGCCCTCGTCGGCCCCGAGTTGCGCGAGCGCGCGGAGCACGCCGATCTTCACCCACTCGTTCGGGGCGGTGTCGAGGATCGCGCGGATCTGCGGCACCGACGGCTCGCCGAGATCGATCAGCATGTCGGAGCCGATCAGCATCTCTTGCAAGCCGCCGCTCGCCATGACGGCCTTGGCGTCGTCGAGCGTCGGTTCGCCGTCGGTCTGACCGAACGCGGCCGGCAACGACACGGACAGAGCCAGGAGCACGAGACCCGCACGGAGTCGTGCGAACGAGGAGCGCTGCGAGTTCATGGGGAGAGACTCTCCGAGGGCAGGATTCGCGGCCGTACTGGTGCTGATCGTTAGGAGCATCGACGGTGCGTTGCCAGGGCCTTGAGGCGCGTGTCATTCGGGTCCGCGGATCGACCCGGTGGGTTCACGTACTCGACATCGTCCCGTGTCGCGAGGCGACGGCCGCCGCATCGGACCTCTCGTCCGGTCGGCTGTGACGAATCCCATCGATACGAGGGGATCGTTCCCGGCGTCCGACAAGGAGACGAACGTTCCCCGGCCGGTGTTGGCGTCCGATCGGGGAATCCGAACGAGCTCTCGGGAGCCCGGTTCGAGCCGGGCGCGGGAGAGCTCGGGCGGCCCGTGGAAGATAGGAGCTGAGTCCAGGGCCCGTCGGCGGGAAATCCCGGTGCCCGCGGTAGTCTCCGGCCATGACTCGATCCCGAACCGCGCGTCTGTCCCACGTCGATGCGAAAGGCGCCGCCCGCATGGTCGACGTCCTGGAGAAGCCCGTCACCGCTCGGCGTGCGGTCGCGGAAGCGATCGTGCGTGTCCGTCCGTCCACGCTGGCGCTCGCGCGCGGCAACGCGATCCGCAAGGGCCGAGTCTTCGACGTCGCGCGACTGGCCGGCATCGTCGCCGCGAAGCGTTGTCCGGACTTGATCCCGTTGTGTCACCCGACGGCGCTGACGTCGACGCGCGTCGACGTCGAGGCGTGGGGCGATCGCCGGATCCGGATCGAAGCCGAAGTCCGGGCGCTCGATCGCACGGGCGTCGAGATGGAGGCGCTGACGGCGGCCGCGGTCGCCGCGCTGACCGTCTACGACATGCTGAAGGCCGTCGAACGCGGCATCACGATCGAGAGCGTGCGCCTGCTCGAGAAGGAGGGCGGCAAGTCCGGTCGCTACGCGCGCGCGTCGGCGAAGTTGCCGGCCACGAAGCGGAGGGCGACCTGATGCGCGCGATCGTCGTCATCGTCAGCGATCGGCGCTCGCGCGGCGAAGCGAACGACGAAACGGCGCCGCGGCTCGAAGCCGTGCTCGTGCCGCACGGGTTCGAGTTCGCGCCGGTCGTCGTCGTTCCCGACGAGCGCGACGCGATCGCGGCCGCGTTGCGCGATGCCGCGACGCGGGCGCGCCTCGTCGTCACCAGCGGCGGCACCGGCATCGGACCGCGCGACGTGACGCCGGAGGCGACGCGGTCGGTGCTCGACAAGGAAATCCCGGGCTTCGGCGAAGCGATGCGCGCGGTGTCGCGCACGAAGACTCCGTTCGCGGATCTGTCGCGGGCGACGGCGGGAACGCTCGGGGACGCGCTGGTCGTGAACCTGCCGGGCAGCCCGAAAGGCGCCGAGGAATGCCTGCGCGCCGTGCTCCCGTCGGTGCTGCATGGACTCAAGTCGTTGGCCGGCGCGATCAAGGACTGTCAGATCGAAGTCGCCCGCGAGCAGCGCTCGAAACCGGCGTGACGGCGGCGTCGCCGCCCGAGAACCGGCGAGCCGCTTCCTTGACAGCACCGGATCGGCCCGGACAATCACGCGCTTTTCGTAAGCCTCCGGCGGATCGCGACTGCACGGCTGGCCTCGGAGACCTGCGTGGTTCGAATCGGCACCAACCAGTTCAAGAACGGCATCACGATCATCTACGAAGGCAAGATGTTCGACATCGTGGAGTTCCAGTTCGTGAAGCCGGGCAAGGGCACGGCTTTCGTCCGGACCCGCATGAAGAACATCAAGACCGGCAAGGTCATCGAGTACAGCCTCGGCTCGAACGACACCGTCGAACAGGTCAACGTCGAGAAGACGGACATGGAGTACCTGTATCGCGACGGCGAGTCGTTCGTGTTCATGGACACGACGTCGTTCGAACAGACGCACGTCGAGAAACAGTTCATCGAGCCGATCCTGGACCTGCTGAAAGAGAACACCGTCTGCGTGTTCAAGCGCGCCAACGGCGAACTGATCTCGGTCACGCTGCCCGACTTCATGATCCTCGAGGTCGTCGAATGCGACCCGTACATGAAGGGCGCGACGGCGTCCGGCGGCCCGAAACCCGCCAAGGTCGAGACCGGCGCGACGGTCAACGTGCCGCCGTTCATCAACGTCGGCGAGAAGATCAAGGTCGACACCCGCACCCTCGAGTACGTGGAGCGCGCGTGAAGAAGCCGAAGTCCAAGCCGACCGCGAAGTCGTCGTCCCCGAAAGCCCCTGCCGAGAAGCCCGGCGAACGATCCGGCATCGACATGGGGGCGATCGAACACCTGATCCGCCTGATGACGGACAACGGTCTGGTCGAGGTCGAGGTGCGCAGCGGCGAAGATCGCAAGATCCGCCTCAGCCGCCGCGCGACCGAAGCCGCGCCGATGATGATCCAGACCGCGGCGCCGCAGGCCTACGCGCCCGCGCCGGCCGCGGCTCCGGCGCCGGCCGCGGGCGGGGCGGCTCCGGCCGCCAAGGGTCGCCCGAGCGACGTGTTCGAGTTCGTGTCGCCGATGGTCGGCACGTTCTATCGCGCACCGTCGCCCGAAGCGCCGCCG
>JAEUIB010000207.1 GCA_016795255.1 Planctomycetota bacterium | reverse complement strand
CGAGAGCGCTCTGCTCGCGGACGTCTACGCCGACGTCGACGCGCGCTTGTTGCCGATCGCCGCGCGATCGTTGCGCGCGGGGCTCGAGAAACTCGCGGAAGACGGAGTGGCTGTCGAGCGTGAGGGGCAATGGTTCTCCCGTTAATCGAGCTTTTGCAGGACTGGACGCGTGTCGCGTCCGGTCTCGTGTCCGTTCGAAACCGAAGCGAGGATCCGATGATCGACTGGTACTTCCACCGCAAGTACTGAACGGGTTGTGAACGGGCCGACGAGTTCGTCGGCCAACGCAAGATCGGTGTCCGCGAACGCGTGGACGCGCGCAAGGTCAAGTTCGACGCCGCGGCGCTGAAGGACGTGTTCGCCGGCGGCTCGAGGTTGATCGCCGGCAAGGGCAAGAAGTTCGCGACGTTCGACCTCACCGCGAAGAGCGTCGATTGGCGCGCGGTCGAGGACGCGGTGCTCGGCCCGTCGGGCACGCTGCGCGCACCAACGATTCGCGTCGGCAAGACGTTCTACGTCGGCTTCTCGCCGGAGGCTTGGGCCGACGTGAAGTAGCGGCCGTGCGGCGATCGCGGGTTCACCCGCGCGGGTGGAACTGGCGGTGCTGTTCCTTCATGCGCCGGCGATCGACGTGCGTGTAGACCTCGGTCGTCGCGACGCTGGCGTGGCCGAGCAGTTCCTGCACGACGCGCAAGTCGGCGCCGTTCTCGAGCAGATGCGTCGCGAACGAATGGCGGAATACGTGCGGCGACACGCTGGTGGGTTCGACGCCGGCGCTGCGCGCGACGTCCTTGACGATCTGCCAGACGCGCGTGCGGTCGATCGGCTTGCCGCGGTGCGTGAGGAAGACCGCCGACGTGGGTTTCGCGCGGACGGCGAACACTGGTCGACCGTGGTCGAGCCACTGCGTGAGCGCGTCGGCGGCGACGTCGCCGATCGGCACGAGTCGTTCCTTCGAGCCCTTGCCGACCACGCGGATCGTGCGCGCGCGCAGGTCGACGCGATCGAGCGTCATCCCGCACAACTCCGACACGCGGCAACCCGCGGCGTACAGGACTTCGAGCATTGCGCGGTCGCGCAGTCGGCGTGCGCGCAGCTCCGGCTCGGGCGGCGTGAGCGTGGGGTTCGACAACAGGCGCTCGACCTGCTCGGGTTCCAGCGACTTCGGCAAGCGCGACCACAGCCGCGGCGCGCCGCCGGTGGGGCGGACGTCGCGGCCTTGTTGGCCGGTCTCGAGCCGGAAGCGCAGGAACGCGCGCACCGCGGCGAGCCGACGCGCGACGGTCGCTTCGGCGGCGCCGGAGCGTTGCTGTTCGTGCAGGAAGTCGACGATGGGCTCCGAGGACGTCAGCGCCGTCGGGTCGTGGCCCGCGGCGCGTGCGTACGCGAAGAACCGTTCGAGATCGCGGCGGTACGCGTCGACGGTGCCGCGGGCGAGGCCGGCTTCGGCGCCGACGTACGTCAGGAACTCGCGGAGCGCCGCGTCGCTCGCGGAATCCACCGTTGCCGTCCTCCGGAGCCGAGTTCCCGCCTTGAACTTGGAGCGACTCCGCCTAGAGTGTCGCCCCCTCGAAGGAATCGCCTTGGTCGGTGCGCCGGTCCGCTCAGGATCGGCCTCGTTGCCGTGCCGGAACGAGCGCGCACGACCGACTCGTCTCGGCGGCGATCCTAGGGTTCGGGCGGAAGGATTCCATGGCAGCGAAGAAACCCACGAAGAAGCCCGCGACTCCCGCGACCCCTGCGCACTCTGCGAAGAAGTCCGCTCCGGCGTCCGGCTCGGCCGCGCCGAAGAAGGGCGCGCCTCCGGCGAAGCCGGTCGCGGGCAAGGCTCCCGCGGCGAAGCCGATGGCCGGGAAGGCCGCGCCGGGCAAGCCGGCGGCCGCGCCGGTGAAGAAGGTCGCCGCGAAGAAGGTCCCCGAGCGCACGATCGTGCCGCCGGAGTCCGAGCGCAAGCTGCTGAAGTCGCCGCTCGGTCGCGCCGAGATGAACCACTTCCGCGAGCTGCTGCTGCGCAAGCGCGACGACCTCGTCGGCGACCTGCAGAGCTTGCACGATCAGGCGTTCAAGGCGTCCGATCAGGGCAACGCCGCGAACCACATGGCCGACTTCGGCTCGGACAACTACGAGCAGGACTTCAACCTCGGCATCATCGAGAACGAGGAAGAAGTCGTCGGCGAGATCGACCTCGCGCTGCGCCGGATCGACACCGGCGAGTACGGCGTCTGCCTCGACTGCCACGTGCCGGTGCCGAAGGCTCGCCTCGAAGCGATCCCGTGGGCGCGCCAGTGCGTGACGTGCAAGTCGAAGGCCGAACGCGGCTGAGCTCGTGAATCCGTTCGGTTCGATCACGGCCTCCGAGATGACGCGCGCGCGATGACGAAGTACCGGCTGTTCTTCGTGGTCGCTGCGATCATCGCGGCATTCGACCTCGGCTCGAAGGAATGGGTGTTCAGCACGCTCGACCGCGGTGGCGGTCGCTACGGCTCGATCACCGTCATCGACGAGATCTTCGAGATCGTCTGCCACACCAACCCGGGCGGCATGTGGAGCATCGGCACGGACTGGAATCCGTGGATCCTCCGCATCGTGAGGTTGGCGGCGGTCGGCGTGATCTTCGTCATCCTGCACCAGACGCCGAAGACCGATCGCCTCGGTATCTTCGCGCTCGGCTTGGTCATGGGTGGTGCCGTCGGCAACATCTACGACTCGCTGACGCTGCACGCGGTCCGCGACTTCCTGAAGTTCGACTTCGGATTCGACCCGTTCAATCCGTTCCCGATCTTCAACGTCGCGGACAGCGCGATCTGCGTCGGCGTCGCGTTGCTCGCGCTGCAGATGGTGTTCCAGCCATCGCCGGACAAGGCGCGCGCGAAGAGCTGATCCACTCCCCACGAGGCTGCGCCGTGCTCGACGTCCGCATCGGCCCGATCGAACTGAAGAACCCGGTGATCTCGGCGTCCGGCTGCTACGGCCAGGCGCTCGAGTCCGAAGCGTTCGTCGACGCGCACGTCCCCGGCGCGCTGCTGCTAAAGACGATCACGCTGCATCCGCGCGCCGGCAATCCGCCGCCACGGATCGTCGAAGTCGCGGGCGGCATCCTGAACTCGATCGGACTGCCGAACAAAGGCATCGAGCGCTGGCTGACCGAGACGTTCCCGAAGGTCCGCGGTCACGCGTCGAAGCTGTTCCTGAACATCGCCGGCGAGCGCACCGACGAGTGGCCGAAGATCGCGGCGCGCATCGGCGCGACGCCGGGCATCGACGCGCTCGAGCTGAACATCTCGTGTCCGAACGTCGAGCAGGGCGGCCTGCCGTTCGCGCGCGATCCGGAGACCGTCGCCCGTCTCGTCCGTGTGGTGAAGAACGAGACGCCGATCCCGCTGATCGTGAAGCTCGCACCGGAGTCGCCGGACATCGGCGGCATCGCGCTCGCCGCGCAGGAGAACGGGGCGACCGCCGTGTCGCTGATCAACACGATCCGCGCGATGGCGGTCGATTGGCGCTCGCGCAAGCCGAAGCTCGGGTACGGCTTCGGCGGATTGTCGGGGCCGGCCGTGAAGCCGGTCGCGCTGCGCCTCGTCCATGAAGTGGCGCGCCGCGTGAAGATCCCGGTGATCGGCATCGGCGGCATCGCGACCGCGGACGACGTGCTCGAGTTCCTGGTCGCCGGCGCGACCGCGGTCCAGGTCGGCACCGCGGCGTTCCGCGACCCGCGAGCGCTGGCGACGATCGTCGACGACCTGCCGAAGCTCTTGCGCGACGCCGAGGTCGCCCACGTGCGGGACCTGACGGGCACGCTGCGCATGCCCGGCGCCCGGTGAGGCCCGTCGCGACGGAGCGTGGACGCCGGTCCGCAGTCCGTTCCAATCGCGGACAACCCGACGGAGCGGGCGGCTCGCCTGCATCACCTCGACGGAGCGGCACGATAATGCGCGTCGTGGCGGAGAGACGCCGATCCGCGACCGCTCCGAGTCGCTGCCGGTGCCTAGCGACATGCACATCAAGGACCTGACGCTCCAGCACTTGCGCCGAGCGGTACGCCTCTACGTGAGCGAGGCCTACCGCACGCCGGGTCCGTTCACCGGCAAGGTCCCGAAGGTCGAGTTCGACGGCGCCGACGACGCGCCGCTCGCCGACTACGTCACCAAGCAGCCGTTCATCGACGAATCGAAGCGCAGTACGACCGGCAACCGCAGCTACGCACTGCGGCTCGGGAACTCGCAGTACCCGTTCATGAAGCTGCTGATCGCCGAACACTTGGTCCAAGACGAGTTCTTCTTCTCGGTCGACACGCACGATC
>JAEUIB010000202.1 GCA_016795255.1 Planctomycetota bacterium | reverse complement strand
TGGCGGCTCGTGCGCGATCGGCTCGCGGACACGTTCGACGCGTACCTGACGTTCGAGACGCCCGAGCTCGCGCCGAGCCCGAACACCGCGAGCACGGCGAAGGAACCGCCGCTGCCGGAGCGGTTGCGCGAGATGCGCGCGACGTGGACGGCGACGAACTGGGTGCTGCAGGCCCAGATCGCGCGGATCGAAGTCAAGCTGCGCAGGACCGCGGGGAACGCCGATCCGCGCGAGGCCGAACGCGCCGAGATCGAGTCGTACTTGTTCGGCCTGAAGTACGACCCACACCACGTCCTGATCAACCGGCGAGTCAACGAAGTGTCCGCCCGCTGTGCGCGCGATCGGCGCATCGAAGACATGGCGACGCTGAACGAGAACGTCCTGACGATCAACCCCGCGAACACGACGGCGGCGCGCGATCTGGCGCTCGCCCATCTGCTGCTCGGGAGATTCGACCGCGTCGAACGCGTCGTCACCGCTGCGATCGGCACGCGCACCGACGCCGCGTTCGAGTCCCGACTGCTGGCGGTCGCGCAGTACCTGCTCGGCAACGCGGATGCGGCTCGGGCGTCGCTCGAGCGCGCGCGGACGTCGACGGGTGCGGGGTTCGTGCTGGCCGACGCGGTCGGCGCGGAGCTGGCCGGCGATCGCGCGCGAGCGCTCGAGCTCGTGACGGCCGCGGAGCGGTCGCCCGACCTCGCGGAGCTCGCGAGACGCGTGCGTGAGACGTTGAAGTGATCGCGCTGCTCGCCGCGGTGCTCGGCGTCGTGCAGCTCGGCGCGCAGGTGTTGTTCCTCCGCGTCGCGCAGCCGATCCTCGGCAATACGTCGATGACCGCGGCGATCGTGCTCGCGATGTGGTTGCTCGGACTCGCGCTGGGCGCCGCGACCGCGCGCGCGCGCGCCGGCATCGGTCTGCGGACCGCATTCGCGTGCGGAGCGCTCGCGATCGGTCTCGGCCGTCTCGCGCTGCCGTGGGTCGCCGTGACGCTCGACGAATCGGCGGGTACGGCGGCGGTCGCGGCGCGCGCGGTCGGCGCCTGCGTCGTCCTGTTGCCGATCCCGTGGGCGTTCGGCGTCGCGTTCGTCGCTCTGGTGCGGCGCGCGCGGGGGAGTGGGGCCGCCGGACGGATCTACGGGATCGAAACGCTCGGTGCCGCGCTCGGCGCGGTGATCGCGGGGTTCGTCCTGCCGCGGTGGCTCGGCATCACGCATGGGTTGACCGCGTTGCTCGGTTTCGCGCTCGTTGCCGCGGTGTGCGCCGGCAAGGAGCGCCCACTCGGGACCGACGAAGACGCGAACACGGCGTCGGCGCCCGCTCCGCGTCCGCGGCGCGCCGCGATCGCCCTGTTCGTGTCCGGCGTCGCGGTGTTCGCGCTCGAGTGGATCGCGACGCGGATCGCGATGTTCTTCGTCCCCGGGCTCGTCTCGGCGTTGTCCGGCATCCTCGCCGGCATGTTGATCGGGACGGCGCTCGGCGGCGCGATCGGCGCCGGGATGGCGCGACGTGCGCGTGGCCAGCCAGCCGCGGCCTTCGTCCTCGGCGCGTTCGGGATCGCGGCGTCGCTGTGGACGGTGCCGGTCCTCGTCGACGTGCTCGGCCTGGTTCCGCGGGGCGCGGGCGGCGGCTTTCCGCCCGGTTACGAGATCGTCGCGGGAGTGCTCGTCGGCTGCGTCCTGACCGCTCCGGCGACCTGCGCGTCGGCGGTTGCGTTCGCGCTGTTGTCGACGCGCGGGGCGCGTGACGCCGGCGGCTCGTACGTCGCGTCGTGCATCGGGTCGACGCTCGGCGTCGTGCTGGCCGCGCTCGACGTGCCGGTGTTCCAGACCAACGTCGACCTGCGCGCGCAGGCGGCGTGGTGCGGGGGACTCCTGCTGCTGGCAGCGCTGTGCGTCGCGGCGAACCCTCGCGCACCGCGCTTCGCCGTGCCGATGGTCGCGGCGGGGATCGCGCTGTGGTTCGTGCCGCGCGACCAGCCGTTGCTGGCGTCGACGACGTTCTTCCGCGCCGCGCAGGATCGGCGGATCGTCGAGACGAAGCAGGACGCCGAAGTCGTCGCGTCGGTCGTCGAGTTCTCCGACGGCAGTCGTGCGCTGTACACGAATGCGTTCTTCGCGGCCGGAACCGGGCCGCAGTACGGCTACATGCGCATGCTCGGGCACCTGCCGATGTTGCTCGCTCGCGGAACCGACGCGAGTCTCGTGATCGCGCTCGGCACCGGGACGACCGCCGGCGCGATCCGCAAGCACCGCAGTGATCGCCTCGACATCGTCGACGTGTCGAGGGCCGTGTTCGGTCTGGCGTCCGAGTTCGATGGGACCTCGGGGCTGTTCCTCGGCAACGGTCACGTTCAGTTCCAAGGAATGATCTGGGGCGGTTCCCCGCACGCGTTCTCCGTGCTCGCCGACGGTCGCGAGTTCGTGCAACGCCGCGGCCGCGAGTACGACGTCGTGACGCTCGAGCCGCTGCCGCCGCAGACTCCGGCCGCGGTCCACTTCTACACGCGTGAGTTCTATCGCGCGGCGCTCGCGCGACTCGCACCCGGCGGGCTCGTCGTGCAGTGGATCCCGCTGAACTGCGTGCCGACACCGCAGTTCGCCGTGCTGCTGAAGTCGTTCGCGGTCGAGTGCCCGACCACGTGGACGTTCCTGTTCGACGAGTCGGTCGTGTTGGTCGGCGCGAACGAGCCGGACGCGCGGATCGACGTCGCGCGCATCCGAGCGCGGATCGACGAAGACGTCCGCAGCGACCTCGCGGCGGCGCACGTCGGCGACGTCGCGCAACTGCTCGCGGCGTTCGTGTGCGGTCGGGATGCGTTGCTGCGTGCGTGCGGCGATGCCGAACCGATGACGGACGATCGTCCCAGCGTCGCGCTCGAGTTCGGGCAACCGAACGCGCGGTCGCTCGACAACGTGAGGGCGAACGCGGACCTGCTGGCGGGCGCGCAGGAGAGCGTCGAGCCTTGGCTCGCCGGGGCCGACCCCGAGCTGTTCGTGCATCTGGCGGCCGCCGATCGCGCGGAGGACGCGATGCTGCGCGCGCGCGTCGAGCCCGACCGCGCTGCGGCGTGGGTCGCGCAAGCGCTGGCCGCCTACCCCGACGACCTCGAGGCCGCGGCGCGCGCGAGCCACGTCCCCCCGCGGGCCGTGCCGAAGAAGGCCGCATCGGATGCGGCCGCAGTCCTGGCGGATCCGCATGCCGACGCGCTGGCGCTGCGCAAAGCGCTCGCGGCGGCCGGGACGGATCCGACGGTCGACGTGCGGCTCGTCGTGCAACTCCTCGCGCACGCCGATCGGTCGGTGCGCCTCGAAGCGATGGTCGCCTCGACCCGGCGCGGCGTCGATCTGCGGGGGTTCGACCCGGACGGCGACGAGCCGGCGCGCGCCGCCGCGATCGCCCGCATCAAGGAAGGGCTGTCGTCGCGTCGATGAGGGGGGCGGACCTCGGTCGGCGGGGGCTCGCTCGAGCGACGCCGATCGTTGCGTGACCTCGCGGCTTTGCCGCTACACTCCCG
>JAEUIB010000194.1 GCA_016795255.1 Planctomycetota bacterium | reverse complement strand
TGCAGCGCCGCGGTCAGCGTCGCGACCGCATCACCGGGCCGCTTCGCACCGAGCTGGGCGCGCGCGACTCCGAGCCACGCCGCACTCGACGTCGGCTCGAGCTTGGCCGCGGCCCGGAACGATGCTTCCGCGCCCGAGCAGTCGCCGCCGCGCAACAGCGCTTCGCCGAGCGCGATGCGCACGCCGGCGTCGGTCGGCAGCTCTTGGGCCAGCGCGCCGTACAGCGCTGCGGCCGCGTTCGCGTCACCGCGCCGGAGTTCGGCCGCGGCGCGCGTCAGTCGATCGTCGATCGACGTCCCTTGCGGCAACGCTCCACCGTCGAGCGCGAGGTCGCGCTCGAGCAGCCGCGCGAGGCCGCGATCGTCCTGATCGAGTCCCGCCGCCGTGACCAGCAACGAACGCGCCGTCGCGCGATCGCCCGCAGCGAGCCAATGCGCGGCCGCGTCCTTCAACACCTGCGGATCCGCGGACCCGCGGACCTGCGCGGCATCGAGTGCTTCCAGCGCCGCGTGCGACTCGCCGTCCAGCGCGCTCTGCGCGGCCTGCGCGAACGTGCCCTGGACCGAACCGCGGGACTCCGCCGCGCGGTACGCCTCGCGCGCTGGCCCGAAGCGCTTCTGTGCCGACAGCGCCTCGCCGCGCAGCAACCAGGCTTCGACGCACGTCTCGTCGTGCTCGAGCAACTGCAGACAGGTGCGCTCCGCTTCGTGCGGCTGGTCGGCCAGCAACTGGACGCGCGCGAGCACGAGCGCCGCTTCGCGACGATCGCCGCGGATCCGCAACGCCTCGCGTGCGTTCGTCGACGCGTCGTCGAGCCGGCCGTCCTCGAGCGCCGTGCGCGCGAGGCGTTCGTGCATTTCGGCATTGGTGTCGCGCCACGCCGGATCGTCCGCCGTCGCGTCGCGCGGCGACGTGCTCCGGTCGTCGAGCGCGACGCACGAGCACAGGATCGTCGACAGCAGCAGGCCGTTCACGAAGTTCGTCGGGCTCATGGTCCGTCTCCGCGCGTCAGCGCAGTCCGTTCAGCGCCTCGAGGGCGCGGATCTCGTCGTTCGGGAGTTCGAGCACCGCCAGCGCCCGCCGGCGCAACCGCGCGGCACGGACGTCCGATGGCAGGTAGAACGCGGCCGCGTCGGCATAGCGCAGCGCCGCTTCGGCCTCGCCGTCGGCGAGCGACCGCTCCGCGCACTCGAGCCAGCGCGTCGCGAGCTTCACGCGCGACACCGGCAGATGCGCGCGCAGGATCAGGTCGCGGTTGTTCGCCATGGAGTCGCCGAGAGCGATCTCTTCGTGGTCGACGCGCTCGGAATCGATGATGTGCGGCGTCAGCAGCACGATCACCTCGCGGCGCGTGACCTTGTCGATCGTCTGACGGAACAGCACGCCGAGGTACGGGATCGAGCCGAGGAACGGCACCTGCTTCGTCGTCTTCTCGACCTGATCGCCGATCAGGCCGCCGATCGCGATCGTGTAGCCGTCCTTGACCAGGATGTTGGTCGTGACTTCGGTCGTCGTCTCCGACGGCAGACCGGACACGGGATCGACGACGCCGGTCGAGTTCTCCGGGTGGATCTCCATGCGGACGGTGCCGTCGCTGGCGATGAACGGCCGGAACCGCAATTGGGTCCCGATGTCGAGGAACTCGACCTCCTGGACCGTCGCCGTCTCGGTCGTCGTGCTGGTCTGGTAGCCGAGCTTCGCGCCGATGATGATCTCGGCCCGCTGGCGGTCGACGACGAGCAGTCGCGGATTCGCGAGCACGGTCGCGTCGGTGACGCGCTCGATCGCGTCGATGAACACCGACACGCTGTCGGAGACCAATCCGAGGTGCAGACCGTCGGTGTTCGTGTTGCTCGCGAAGCCGGCGGTGCCGAGCGCGCCGAAGCCGTCCTCGATCGCTTCGCCGGACACCGGCTTCGTGACGAGGTCGTTGAAGTTCGACGTCGCGCCGGCGTCGGTGAACTTGATGCCGGACAGCGTGTTGAAGTCGATGCCGAGCTGCGTCTCGTCCGTCAGCTTCACTTCGAGGATCGTCGCTTCGATGCGGACCTGGCGCGGCTTGCGGTCGAGTTCCTCGAGGACTTCGCGCACGTGCGTGACGACGCT
>JAEUIB010000154.1 GCA_016795255.1 Planctomycetota bacterium | reverse complement strand
CGAACTCGTCGTCGGTCCGCTCGTCACCGCGATGTGGGGCGGCGATCCACGCAAACTGTCGGCGCGCCACGCGCTGGCGGGGTTGTTCGCGATGGAGCGTCAGCACGGACGCATCGCGTTGGCGTGGCTCGCGAAGCACGGGCGCGGCAAGCGCGCGAGGCGCGACCGCCGCTTCGCGACCACGCGCGGCGGACTCGGTGCGCTGGTCGACGCGCTCGCGACGCGCCTCGGGGACCGCATCCAATGCGGCACGTCGGTGCGCGCGGTCTGGAGCGACGACACCGGCTACGGACTCGAACTCGAAGGCGGCGGCGTGCCGGTGCTGCGCGCGGACGTGCTCGTGCTCGCGGTCGCGTCCAGCGACGCCGCGCGGATGGTCGACGCCGCGAAGCCCGACCTCGCGGCGATGCTGCGCACGATTCCGTCCGTCCGCATGGCGGCCGTCTGGCTCGTGTGGAAGCGCGAACTCGTCGAGACGCTGCCGATCGCCGCCACCACGCTGCTGCGCGGCGACCCGGCGCGCGGCGCGATCACGCTGGATGCGCCCGGCGTCGCGTTCCCGGCGACGTTCGCGCCGGAGTACGTGCCGCTGCGCTTCGTGTTCGCGCAGCAACCGGCGCTCGATCCGGCCGTCGCGTCCGACGCGACGCTGATCACCGCCGCGCTCGCCGAATCCGCCGCCGTCTGCGGCACCCGCGGCGATCCCGAGTTCACGCGCGTCGTCCGCATGCCGCCGCGCGCGCAGGCGACGCTCGGGCATCACGGGAGATTGCTCGCGATCGACTCGATGCTGCGGCACGAGCCGAATCTGTTCGTCACCGGGAGCTCGTACCGCGGGATCGGGGTCGACGATGCGATCCGGAACGGGCGCAAGACCGCGGAGCATGTCGTGCATCAGATGATGCTCGGAGGCGACGGGCGGCCGGTCGTGATTTGAGGGACGAGAGGGACGACGAGGGACGCGAGGGACGCGAGGGACGCGAGGGACGAGAGGGACGACGAGGGACGAGAGGGACGCGAGGGACGACGAGGGACGCGAGGGACGCGAGGGACGCGAGGGACGACGAGGGACGCGAGGGGCGATGCCTTACGCCACTCCCGCAGACTTCGCTCTCGCGAGTACCCGTTCCGCTGCTCGCACCATCGGCATGTCGACCATCTTGCCGTCTAGCTGGAAGACGCCTCGGCCCTCCGCCTGGTGGCGCGTGTGTTCGTCGACGAGGCGGCGCGCCGCGGCGATCTCGTCCGCGCTCGGCGTGAAGACCGCGACGATCGGCTCGACCTGCTTCGGGTGGATCGCCAAGCGCCCCGTGTAGCCGAGCTCCATCGAGCGACGCGTGTCCGCCTTCAGGCGTTCGACGTCGTTCAGATCGACGAACGGCGTGTCGAGCGCCTGCAAGCGCGCCGCCGCCGCGTGGACGACGAGGGCTCGCTTGCCCCACGCGACCTCGTGGCCCTCGGCCGTGCGCGTCGCGCCGACGTCGCCGCAATAGTCCTCCGCGCCGAACGCGAGCGCGTCGAGGCGCGGATCCGAACACGCGATCTCGCGCGCGTTCACGAGGCCGAGCGCGGTCTCGAGGATTCCCAAGATGCGGATCGTGCCGAGCGGGAGGCCGCGCGCCTGCTCGATCTCGGCCAACCGACTCGACGCGAAGCGCACGTGCATCGCGTCCTCGACCTTCGGCAGCATCACGGCGTCGGGCGGCGTCGTCGCGCTCGCGAGCGCCGCGAAGTCGTCGGGTTCGAGTCCGCTGCCGATCGGGTTGACGCGGACGACGCGTTCGCTGCGTCCGAAGTCGACGCTCGCGAGCGCGGCCAGCGTCGTCGCGCGCGCTTCGGGCTTCTTCGACAACGCGGCGGCGTCTTCCCAGTCCGCGATCACGCAGTCGACGCCGAGCTTCGCCGCTTTCTCGAGCTTCGCGCCCTCGGTGCCGGGCACGAACAACAACGCGCGTCGCGTCCGCTTCATGCTTGGGGCTTCCGCAGGAACAGTGCGCTGCGCTCGATCTCGCAGACGACCTTGCCGTGTTGATTGATGCCCTTGTGCAGCAGCTTGACGATGCCCTTGTCCGGTTGGCTCTTCGACGGCTTCGTCTCGAGCACCGTGGATTGCACGGTGATCGTGTCGCCGTGGAACACCGGCGCCGGGTGGACGACGCGGTCGTAGCTGAGATTCGCGACGATCGTGCCCTCCGTCAGTTCGGGCACCGTCAGTCCGACGACGAGTCCCATCGTGAAGATGCCGTTCACGATGCGCTGACCGAACGGGGTCTTCGCCGCGAACTCGTGGTTCAAGTGCAGCGGCTGCGTGTTCATCGTCAGCGCGCAGAACAGCACGTTGTCCATCTCGGTGATCGTGCGGCCGTTCGCGTGCGTGAACGTGTCGCCCGGTTTCAGTTCGTCGAAGTACTTGCCGGCCATCGAACGCCTCGCGCGATGAGGGGAACGGCGTCTGTGTACCCGGGCGGCGCGGGCGGAACAACCGCGGGCGGCGCTGGAATGCGACCGGCGCGACTCGCCGTCGGCGGTTGTGCGCGGCGTACGGCGGAACGTACCGTGGCGCGCTCCGAGCGACGATTCCGGCCCTGCAGGGAGAGTTCGATGCCGACGCGCGAGCGAACCGATGCCGCCTTCGCCTTCCTGACGACGTACGTGAAGCGACATCCATCGGCGACGTATCAGGACGCCGCGGATGCGGCATCGGCCGCAGGTCACCGCGTGTTCCCGATCCAGTTCACGCGCGCCGTGTCGGCCGTCTCGGGACCGAAGCCGGCTCCGAAGAAGCGCGTCGCCGCGCCGAAGCCGCCGCGTCGCGCCGCGCTGAAGGCGACGCTCGTGGTCCGCAATGCGAAGGACCTCGCGACCTGGTCGGAGATCGTGTCGCGCATCAACGTCGGCGCGCGCGCGGAGATCAAAGGCAACGGCGAACGCTGGCAGATCGTCGTTCGTTGACGGTCGAACGCGTCAGGGGGCCGGTTCGATGACCGCGGTCATCGAGCCCGCGCAGCGCGGGATGCGCCAGTCCTTGCCGTAGGCGTGGATCTGTTCCTGCTTCAGTTCCGCCAGTTCGCGGTGGGCCGTGAACACGATCGCGCGGCCGGTGTTGTCGACCTCGACCGCCATCTGGAAGCTCTTCTCGGGGGGATGGCCGAACACCGCGCCGAGGAGTTCGATCACGTACTCGTACGAGTGATCGTCGTCGTCCAGCAGGATGACGTTCCAGAGCGGCGCGTACTGCGTCGTCTCCTCGGTCTTCTCTTTGGTCTTGGTGTCGGTCTTCGTCTGCGTTGCCATCGCGAGGCGGAGTCTACCAACGTCCTTCGAACCGACGTGCGCCCCGGTCGCGACCCTGCGAATCGCATCCTCGGCTGCAAGGCTGCGGGCCGCGCCCCGGTAATCCGGGGCGCGGCCCGTCGCTTCGCATCACGACGATCGCCGTCGTCGGTCCGTCAGCGCTCGAGGAGTTGATCGACGCTCTGCCCGCGGTCGCGCAGTTGGTCGATCGCGCGGTTCTGGAGCTGACGCACGCGCTCGCGCGAGATGTGCATCAGTTCGCCGACCTCTTCGAGCGTGTGGGGCTGTTCGCCGGCGAGCCCGTAGCGGAGGTTCAACACCTTCGCTTCGCGCTCCGGCAGTTGCGACAGCAGCCCGTTCACGCGCGAGCGCAGGTGCTCGCGTTCCACGGCCATCAGGTCGTCGGCGTGGACGTCGTCCGCGACCGACTCCTTCAGCGAGCCGCCGTCGTCGAACAGACTCACGTCCAGCGACGCGATGCCCGACTTGACGTTCAGCGCGTGCGCGGCGGCCGTCTTGTCGACGCCCGTCAATTCCGCGAACCGCTGCGCGTCGAGCTTCTCGAGACGTCCGCTCTTGCGATGGATGTGGTTCGCCTTCGAGATCTTCTGGCGAATCGGCCGCGGCACGTGGATCAGGTCGCGATCGGTGTCGGTCGCGCGCTCGATCGCCTGCCGGATCCACAGCTCCGCGTACGTGCGGAAGCGGACGTTCCTGCGCCAATCGAACTTGTCCACCGCGCGGATCAGACCGAGCGAGCCGTGCTGCACCAGATCGACGTGCGGGATGCCGTACGTGCGATACCGGGCGGCCAGGTGCTCGAGCAGCGCGATGTTCGATTCGATCAGCTCGTTGCGTTGCGCGAGGTACTCCTCCCAGCGCTCGTCGATCTCGCGCGCCGTGGGGATGGACTTGGTCGGCGGGGCCGGCAGTTCCATCCGCGGGTCGTGCGGACCGTAGAGAGCCGAGAGGTGTTGCCGTTTGACCGCTTCGGGAAGCGGCGACGTCAGCACCGTGCGCTCGTAGCGGCGACGCGTGAACTCGATCCGCTTGGCCAGTCGGGATTCGGCTTCGGCGGACAAGATGCGAGCACGCTCGACGAATCGATCGAGACGGGTCGGGGAGTGCACTGCATCACGGTCCGCGAGGATGCGGGCCGCGAAGCGGTCGTCCAACAATGGGGCGGAGCCGATTCCGTCGAGGAGTTCCACGAGGTTCTCGTCGAGGAATCGTCCGTCCTCCAGCGCCGTGTCGAGAGCGCTGACCGGGACCTCCCCGGTTTGGCGGACGATCGAGAGGAGCGACGCTTCGGGCTGTCGGGAGAGCATGAGCGATCCTCCTGTCTGTAGTCATCGTTCGTACGGATGCCGTGGGTGGCTGCTGCGTTTCTGGGTGTTGCCTCCCGGCGGATCCGGTCCTTGGAACGCAAGGTTCGTACGCACCTGGTCAGGGTGAAACTTCGACTCTTCACGCACCTTTCATGCCCTTGGATGCAGGGCCCAGGATTTGAAACAGCGCAACGCGTCCGAAGTCACGCTGGTCGTTGCGGACGGCCGGGGGCTGCTGCAGGGGAGTGGGAACCCGGCCGTTCCGTTTGGACAGGCGCCAACGATCGCTCAAGACGACGAAGAATCCAGCATCTTTCGTCGGCTTGCGGGCCAAACCGACCCGGCTATCATCCGACGCTTTCCTGCACCGCAACCCAAAGTGCCCGTGCAAGGACCCCGTCCGTTCGCGGAATCGCGACCCCGCGGGAACCCTGCCCCGAGCACCCAAGCGAAGGATGCGCCATGGCGTTCGAAGGTGGCGAAGACGGCTTCGCCGTGACCGGACCGCTCGATCAATTGCTGGCCTGGGCTCGCAAGAACTCCCTATGGCCCATGCCTTTGGGCTTGTCGTGCTGCGCGATCGAGATGATGTCGACGATCGGGCCGCGGTTCGACATCTCGCGCTTCGGTGCCGAAGTGGCGCGGTTCTCGCCGCGACAGAGTGACGTGATGATCGTCGCCGGAACGCTGACCTGGAAGATGGCCAGCGTGGCGCGCCGCATCTACGACCAGATGCCGAACCCGAAGTACGTGATTTCCATGGGCGTCTGCGCGTCGTCGGGCGGCCTGTATCGCAACTACGCCGTCGTCCCCGGCGTCGACCGCTTGATCCCGGTCGACGTCTACACGATGGGCTGCCCGCCGCGTCCCGACACGCTGCTGAACGCGCTGCTGACGCTGCAGAAGAAGATCGACAAGGGCAACACGCACGCCAGCGGCAATCCGCGTCCTGCGGTCGTCGGGCTCGGAGGCTGAGCGATGAGCGACACCGCGACCACGACCTCCGCGATCGAAGACGCTCTCGCGGCGCACGCGGCGGCATTCTCCGGCAGCATGCAGCCGAAGACGCAGGACGGCATCCCGGTCGTCCGCGTGCCGCGCGATCAGGTGATCGGCTTCCTCGTCGCCGCGCGTGACGATGCGAAGCTGCGCTTCCGGCTGCTGCTCGACGTCACCGCGCTCGACCACTACGGCCAGCCGCGGGATCGATTCGACGTCGTCTACCACTGCTACTCGTTCGAATCGCGGACGCGCCTGCGCGTGAAGACGAGCTGCCCCGAGCGCGACGCCGTCGTGCCGAGCGCGGTGCCCGAGTTCCCGACCGCCGGCTTCCTCGAACGCGAAGTGTTCGACATGTTCGGGATCCGCTTCGACGGCAACCCCGACCTGCGCCGCATCCTGATGCCCGAGGACTACGAGCATTTCCCGCTGCGCAAGGACTTCCCGCTCGAAGGCATCGAGCCCGAGAAGGTCTATCGCAAGCACGGCGGCGTGATGATGCCGCGTGCGACGGGAGCCGAACCGATCAACGGAGCGAGGAGCGACACGCCGTGAGCCTCCGCGAAACTGTGCTGTCGGTGCCGCCGACGCAGGGCGATCTCCACAGCGAGATCATGACGCTGAACATGGGACCGCAGCACCCGTCGACGCACGGCGTGCTGCAGGTGCGACTGAAGCTCGACGGCGAGACCGTCATCGGTCTCGAACCGGTCGTCGGCTTCCTGCACCGCGGCAAGGAGAAGCACGCCGAGCACCTGACGTATTGGCAGTTCATGCCGATGACGGACCGGCTCGACTACCTCGCGCCGCTGCAGAACGAGATCGGCTACGCGCTGGCCGTCGAGAAGCTGTGCGGCATCGAAGTCCCGCCGCGCGCGCAAGCGATCCGCTGCGCGATCGCCGAAGCGATGCGCATCACGGCGCACCTCGTGTGGTTCGGCACGTCGGCGCTCGAAGTCGGCGCGGTCACGCCGTTCTTCCTCGCGTTCCGCGAACGCGAGGACCTGTTCGACCTGATCGACGAACTCACGGGCTTGCGCACGAACAGCGAGTACATCCGTTTCGGCGGTGTCGCTTGCGATCTGTCGCCCGACTTGGCGCGGCGGTTCAAGGCATTTGCCGATCGCATGCCGGCCTGCGTCGACGAGTACGAGTTGCTGCTGACCGGCAACCGCATCTGGTACGACCGCGCGCGCGGCATCGGCATCCTGACGCCGGATCACGCGATCGCGCTCGGCCTGACCGGTCCGAACCTGCGCGCGGCGGGCATGCCGCACGACCTGCGCAAGTCGAACCCGTACTCGGGCTACGACAAGTACCAGTTCGAGATCCCGGTCGGCACCGTCGGTGACGTCTACGACCGCTACCTCGTGCGCATGGAAGAGATGCGCCAGAGCGCGCGGATCATCTCGCAGGCGATCGAGAGCTTGCCGGAAGGCGAGTTCATCGCGCGCGACTACCGCTACGTGCTGCCGCCGAAGGACAAGGTCTTCTCCTCGATGGAGGAGTTGATCTACCAGTTCAAGATCGTCACCGACATGCGGCCGCCGGTCGGCGAGGTCTACGTCGGCATCGAGGCGGGCAAGGGCGAGCTCGGGTACTACGTCGTCTCCGACGGCGGTCCGCACCCGTTCCGCACGCACGTCCGCGCGCCGTCGTTCATCAACATCCAGGCGCTCGAGTCGGTGTGCGTGGGTCGTCCCATCGCCGACGTGGTCGCCATCATCGGTTCGATCGATTTCGTCATGGGGGAGTGCGACCGCTGACGCGGCCGTGTCCTCCCGCGCCTCGTCGCGCCCGTCTCTCCGCATTGTCCAGGAGCAGCGATGGTTCTCGTCAAGCAGCGCAAGCTCTCGCTCGGTGAGCGCTTCTACTTCAAGACGGTCTTGGTGGGTCTCGCCTACACCATCAAGAACATGTTCAAGAAGAAGGTCACGCGCATGTACCCCGAGCAGAAGCTCGACCCGAAGCCGTCGTTCCACGGCGTGCCGGTGCTGGTGCAGGACAAGGACGGGAACGCGAAGTGCGTGGCGTGCGGACTCTGCGAGTTCGTGTGCCCGCCGATCGCGATCTCGATCACCGCGACCGAGACCGACCGGCGCATCGAACGCACGCCGAAGGTGTTCGAGATCGACATGCTGCGCTGCATCGAGTGCGGCTACTGCGAAGAGGTCTGCCCGGAAGAAGCGATCGTGATGAGCCAGGAGTACGAACTCACGGGCGACTCGCGCGCGGACTTCCGTTGGGGCCTCGACAAGCTGCTCGTGCCCGAGTCGAAGCTGAAGCCGCGCCTCGACTACATCCGCAAGATGTACCACCGCTTCCGCGCCGACCCGAAGAAGGAGGCGACGGCGGCCAGCGTGACGACGCCCACCAAGACCTCGATCGGTGTGCCGGGAATCAAGCCGCACGCGGCGCTGCGCCGCTACGGCGACAACTACTGACCGACGACCGAGTTCACGGTGGCCGCCGTGCCCGAGCACCACTCGCGCACGGCGGTCCGCGTTCGAGGGTGACGGAACGGGCGGGGTGCGAAGGAACTCGACGCGATGAACAGTCGGCCGCGGATCGAATGGGTGGATCGCCCGCAGGCGCTCGAAGCGCTGGCGGCGGATCTGCGCTCCGCGTCGAGCATCGCGGTCGACACCGAGCAGGACTCGTTCTTCTCGTACCGGACGAAGGTCTGCCTGCTGCAGATCGGCGTGCCCGGTCGCGCGTGGATCGTCGATCCGCTGGCGTTGTCGGATTTGTCGGCGCTGCGGCCGGCGCTCGAGGATCCGGCGATCCCGAAGATCCTGCACGCCGGGGACAACGACATCGCGCTGCTGAAGCGGGACGCCGGCATCCGCATCCGCGGCTTGTTCGACACGATGCTCGCGGCGTCGATCCTCGGCTATCCGCGGACCGGGCTCGCCGCGTTGCTCGACGAGCACTTCGGGTTGAAGCTCGAGAAGAAGTACCAGCGCAGCGATTGGCGCAAGCGCCCGCTCGACCACGGACAGGTCGCGTACGCGGCCGAGGACGTGCTGCACCTCGAGCGGCTGCGCGACGCGCTCGCGCCGCAGCTCGCCGAGAAGGACCGCGTCGACGAGGCCGAATCCGAATTCGCGCGCATCGAAGCGTCCGAGCCCGAAGAGAAAGAGTTCGACCCCGAGTCGTACTTCCGCATCGAGGGCGCGCCGGACCTCGATCCGATCTGCCGCCGCGTCCTGCGTGACGTCTACCTGCTGCGCGAAGAGATCGCGAAGCGCGAGGATCGGGCTCGCTTCCGCGTCGTCGGCGACGAGTCGCTGCTGTTGCTCGCGCGGACGAAACCGACCGACCTCGGCTCGCTGCGGCGCGTCCACGGACTGTCGGACGTGTTCCTGAAGCAGCACGGCGGTCGCGTGCTCGAACTCGTCGCCGCGGCGGTCGAAGCCGGACCGTTGGCCCCGCCGCCGCGCCGACCGTTCCAGGATCGTGCCGGGCAGGGTTCGCTGGACGTGGTGCAGAAGAAGCTGTTCGACAAGCTCCGCGATTGGCGCGCGGCGCGAGCCGCGGAGCGCGGCGTCGAGGTCGGCCGCGTGATCCCGAACCAACTGCTCGTCAAGGTCGTGCTGGCGGGCGCCCGGACGAAGGACGACCTCAAGCGTGCCGGCTTCGAGGCGTGGCGCCTGCGCGTGTGGGGCGATGCGTTCGCCGCCGAGCTCGCGCGGCTGTCACCGAAGCCCTGACGCGGCAGCCCCGTCCCGCAGCATCGCTTCGCAGGCGACGACGACGCGGTCGACGTCGAGGCGCGTCATGCAGATCGGATCGGCGCAGTGCCGTAGCGAACACGGCGCACACGGCACGAAGTGTCGCACCACGGTCGAACGCTCGAACGGCGGAGCGTAGATCTCGGGGTCCTTCGGCCCGAACAGCGCGACCGTCGGTGCCCCGGCCGCGGCGGCGAGCAGCAGGGGACCCGAATCGGCGCCGACGTACAGCGCGACGCGTCGGGCGACGGCGAGCAGCGCGCCGATGCCTTCCGCGGTCGACACGATCGCGGCCGCGCCCTGGCTCGCGCGGACGACGGCCGCCGCGAGCTCGTCCTCCCCGGGGCCATGCACGACGACGACGCGCGCGCGATCGGAAAGACGCCGTGCGAGTTCGCCGAAGCGCTCGGCCGGCCAGCGCTTGAACGCGCCGAACGCGCTGGTGCCCGGATGCAGTGCGATCAAGGGCGCCGTCGGATCCCCGTGCGCGGCGAGGCGCTCGTCGACGACGTTCGCCAGCGCGTCGGGGACGACGAATCGCGGTCGGTACGCGTCGGGCACGACGCGGTCGATGCGGGGGACGTCGACGCCGAGCGGACGGAGCAGCGCCAGCGCGCGGACGACGCGGTGCACGTCCTTGCGCACGGGGACGCGGACGTCGGCGAATCGATGCGAGCCTTCGCGCGCGGCGCCGCGGTCGAGGCCGATCTTCAGCGGAGAGCGGGCGACGGCGAGCTGCAGCGCGCCCTTCAAGTTGCCTTGGAAGTCGACGATCGCGTCGTAGGGCTCGGCGCGCAGCGCTTCGAGGTGGCGCGGCAGCGTCGTCACGGCGGCGAGCGGGCGCCTCAGCTTGCGGCGCGGGAACGCGATCACGCGCCGCAGCCCGTCGACGTGCTGCAGCAGCCCGGCGAAGCGATCCTCGATCAGCCAGTCGACGACGACGTCGGGCTCGTGGCGACGCAGTGCGGCAAGGGCCGGCAGCGTGACGACGACGTCGCCGAGTGCGGACAGGCGGATGAACAGGATGCGGCGTGCCACGGGCGCAGTCCTACCGGATTCGCCGCGAGGATTCGCGGGGGTCGTCGTCGTTCGACGCGGGGGCCGCGCGCGAAGCAGCGCCCGACGGCCCGCGGGACTTCCTCGCCGCGGCGCTAGGATCCTGCCGCATGGCGTTGCGCGGATTGCCGGGCGGGTACGAGGAACGAGAGCGAGGCCGCGTCCGGTTGGTCGCGCGATCCGACGCGCTCGCGGCGTTGGTCGCGGCGGGAGCGCTCGACGGCAAGCCGGCGACCGCGCTCGGCCGCGTCGTCGCGGCGGTCGGCGGCGGTCGCGCCAAGGCATCCTGCATCGAGGTCCCGGGCGTGGCGTCACGCCTGCTCGCGAAGCGCATCACGCGCGGCGGGCTACTCGCGCCGATCGTGCCCGACGTGTTCGCGTTCGATCGGGGCTACGCGGAACTGCTCGTCACCGAGACGCTCCGGGCGCAAGGAGTGCGCGTCCCCGCACTCGTCGCCGTGCGGTTCACCGCGGTCCATCCATGGATCGCGCGCGGTGCGATCGAGCTCTTCGTCGAGTGGCGCGACGGAGCGAGCGACCTCGTGGCGTGGAGCGCTCGATCGACGACGCGCACCGAACGCACGCGCGGCCTGCGCAACATCGGCAGCGAACTCGCGAGCATGCACGCGGCCGGCGTCGTGCACGAGGACCTCAACGCACGCAATGTCCTCGTCGATGAAAGCGGGCAGGCGTGGCTCGTGGATCTAGGAGCCAGCAGGGTCGCGCAGGCGACACCATCAGGTCGAATCGCCAACCTGGCGCGCCTCCTGCGCAGCGCAGCCAAAACTGACTTGCTCGCGAAGAGCCTCACCACGACCGACCTCGTGCGCGTCGCGCGCGGCTACGCGAACGCCGAGTGGAAGAAGGTGTGGAACGAGGTCACGCCGGTCTTCCTCGCGAACTTGGCGCGACACGCATGGGCCTGGCGCATCTTCGGCAAGGGCAAGAAGGCCTGAGCAACCGCGAGCCGAGGCGAAGAGCATGAAGCAGGTCGGAAGACGAGAACGTGAACGGGACTCTGGAAAACGGTGAC
>JAEUIB010000121.1 GCA_016795255.1 Planctomycetota bacterium | reverse complement strand
CAGAGGAGGCGAGTACGACGCGAAGTAGACCTTGCGGGCTCCGGAGGCTCGCGCGAGCTGGATGATCTGCTTCGACGTGTTGCCGCGCACGATCGAGTCGTCGACGAGCAACACGTCCTTGCCGTCGAACTCGATCTGGATCGGGTTCAGCTTCGCGCGGATCGAAGTCCGGCGCACTTTGTCGTTCGGCATGATGAACGTGCGACCGATGTAGCGGTTCTTCACGAACGCTTCGCGGTAGCGCAGGTTCAGCGCGCGAGCCATCGCCGCCGCGGCGGTCGTCGCCGACTCCGGGATCGGGATGACGACGTCCGCGTGGAGGCCGGTCGCCTTCCAGACTTCCGCGAGCTTCTCGCCGAGACGCTGACGGGTCTTGTAGACGCTGACCTTGTCGAGGAACGAGTCCGGCCGCGCGAAGTAGACCCACTCGAACAAGCACGGGTGGTGCTCGCTCGCCAGGACCTTGCGCTTCGTCACCGTGCCGTCGAGCGCGACGAACACGGCCTCGCCCGGCTGGATGTTCGTGACCTTGTGGAAGTCGAGCAGGTCGGGGACGACGCTCTCGGACGCGAAGCAGTACGCCGAGCCGCCCTTCTCGACGCGCTCCGCCATCAGGATCGGCTTGATCCCGTACGGGTCGCGGAACGCGAACATGCCTTCGCCGGCGACGATCCCGACGACCGAGTACGCACCCTTCAGGCGTTGCAGCGAGCCCTTGATCGCGTCGAACAGCACGTCGACGTGGAACGGGACGCCGCCCTTCAGGCTGAGTTCGTCGGCGAGGACGTTCAGGATGATCTCGGCGTCGCAGGTCGAGTTGATGAGACGGCGGTCGCGCTGGCGCAGCGTCTCGCACAGCTCGTGGTAGTTGGTCAGGTTGCCGTTGTGCGCGAGCGCGATGCCGTACGGGTGATTGATGACGAACGGTTGCGCGTTCTCGACGCCGCCGCCGCCGACCGTCGGGTACCGCACGTGCCCGATGCCGATCGACCCGGTCAGCAGCGCCGTGTCGTCCTGGACGAACACATCGCGCACGAGCCCCGAACCGCGCTTCAGATGGAAGCGACGATCGAACGTCGAGATGCCGGCCGCGTCCTGCCCGCGATGCTGGATCGCGATGAGGCCGTCACACAGTTCCGGGAACACTTCGCCGTGCGGGCGAATGATTCCGATGAATCCACACATCAGGGACGCTCGCTTTCCAGGGGGTGCAGCTCGGTGTGCAGTTCGATCCGTCGACCGATTCGAGGGGCGGCGAGCTTAGCAGCCCGCGGACGAACTCGCCCGCCGGCCGTCACTTGCTCATCGCGGTCAACACGCGGTCCATTCCATCGACGAAGTCGTCGATCTCTTTCGTCAGCACGTCGGCGAGGAACAGCACGCGCAGCCGCCCCACGCCGTCCTTCTCCGAACCGGCGCCGAGCAGCTTCATGCCGAGCTTCCACGCGGTCCGGATGATCTCGTCGCGGTTCTTGACCGTCACGCCGAACATGCAGCCGAGCCCGGAGAAGTCGGACACGACGTCCCCGTGCCGTTCGGCCAGGACGGCGAGACGCTGCCGCAGGTACTCGCCCTTGATTCGCTCGTTCTCGAAATAGCCCCGGCCGAGGAACAAAGGGTCGGCATGTTGGGTGAGAGTCGTCAGGGTCGCGTACGACACCGCGTTGTCGAACATCTTGCCGCCGCCCCAAGTGTTCGAATGCCAACCGGTTTCGAGCTCGGCGTCGAGTTCGGCGGGGGCGATCGTCGCCCCGGTCCACGCCCCCTTGGCGAGCGTGATGACGTCGGGCGCGATCCCGGTGTGGGCGATCACGAACGGCTGACCGGTGCGGGCGAACGACTGGACTTCGTCGGCCACGAGCAGGATCTCGTGACGCGTGCACGTCGCGCGGATCCCCTTGAAGAACTCGCGGTTGCCGAGCACGTAGCCGCCCTCGCCTTGGAACCCCTCGGCGATGAACAGCGCGACGAGTTCGGCCGGGACCTTGCCCGCGTCGAGCGACGCCCGCACGCCCCCGGGTTGCGCGAGGATCTGATCGAGCGGACGCGGATCGAGGATCGCGTCGAGCGAGTCGGGCGCGCCGTTGAACTTGATGTGCCGCGTCCACCGCGACTTGGAGTAGCCGATCTGGTGCGCGCGCTTGCTGCGCGTGAGGTGCAGCGCGCCGAGCGTGCGGCCGTGGAAGCTGGCTTCGCACGCGACGAGGAACATCGGATAGTCCTCGTACACCGGCTCGGGCGACGCGCCGAAGTACGCGACGGTGCCGATCTGCAGTTGCCGCATCAGCGTGTCCATCGTCGCCGCGCCGTACTTGCGGCCGAGGCGACGCCAGCGCACGCGCTGCGCGAGCTTGATCGCCGCTTCGTTCGCTTCGGTTCCGCTGTTCGACAGGAAGACGCGATAGCCGCCCTGGCGGGGGAACTCGCGAGCCGCGAGCTTCGTGAGTTCGTCGGCGACCATCGTCGTCGTGACGATGCCGGTCAGGCCCGGACGAACGGCGTGGTAGTCGTCGGTCATGATCTCGCGGCGCAGCGCGAGTCGGTACTTCACGAGCGTGTCGACGGCGGCGACGAGGCGCGGGTGGTTCTCGTCGAGCAGCTTCTGCGCGACGCCGAGGTACATGTCGAGGTGCACGCCGTTGCGCGCCATCGCGTAGTGCCCGGCGACCGGATACCCGAGCTCGATGACCGGCGCGTCGGAGTCGTGCGTGGTCTTGAACGTGACGCGCGTGTGTTCGGCGCGGGTCACCGACGCGACGTCGTCGTTCGGGTCGAAGCGGACGTCGATCTTCGCCGTTCCGCGATTCAGTCGCGCGCCGGCGATCTCGACGTCGGGGAACGCGTAACGGCTCTTCTCGGCAACGAGGTCGTAGCCGTCGATCACGCAATGCGTCACGGGGGCGGTCGTCGTCATCGGGTTCACCAGTCGCGGAGTTCGGATCGGGGTCGGAGGCTTCGGGCGGGATGGGCGCGGGTCACAGGAGTTCGACGTCGTCGCCCGAGATCGCGCGTTCGCAGTACTCGCAGCGCAGCCGCAGCGGATCGCGCTTCAGCACGCGGAAGCGGCTCTTGATGCGTTCGTGGTTCGACACGCACGAGGGGTTCAGGCAGCGGACGACGCTCTCGAGCAGGTCCGGGATCTCCGGCCGGAACTTCCGCACGACGTGCGTGCCGCGGATGATCGACAGCGTCGCTTCGGGCGAGATCAACGCGATCTTGTTGACCTCTTCCTGCGTGATCTCGCGCTTCTCGATCTTGATGAGGTCCTTCTTGCCGAGCTTGCGCGAGTCGAGCGCGAGCCCGATCGCGACCGGACCCATCGTTCCCTTGTCGAGGCCGAGGACGCGCAGCACGCGCAGTCCGGTGCCGCCGGCGAGATGGTCGATGACGGTGCCGTCGGTCAGCGCCGAGACCTTGATCGTCTTCTCTTCGCGCTGGAGTTTGTCGGTGGCCATCACACGACTCCCAGCACGAGGGACAGCAACGTCTTGCGCACGGTTACGCCGTTCTTCGCTTGCTGGAAGTACGCGGCGCCCTCGTAGTCGTCGAGGTCCGGCGAGATCTCGTTCACGCGCGGAAGGGGATGCATCACGGTGACGCGCGACGGGTAGATCGACAGCGCCTTGCGGTCGAGCTGGTACGCGTTCTTGACCTTCTCGTAGTCGACCGGATCCGGGAAGCGCTCCTTCTGGATGCGCGTCGTGTAGAGGATGTCGACGTCCTGCGGCAGGATCGTCGGGTTGAACTCCTCGCGCACGCGGACGCCTCGCTCGAACAGGTCGTCGAGGATGTCGCCCGGCAAGCGGAGCTGCGGCGGCGACACGCAGACGAGCTCGGTGTTGAAGCGCGCGAGCGACTCGATCAGCGAGTGGACCGTGCGGCTGTAGCGCAGATCGCCTAGGAACGCGACGCGGAGTCCCTCGAACGCGCCGTGGATGCGGCGGATCGTGTAGAGGTCGAGCAACGTCTGCGTCGGATGTTGGTTCGCGCCGTCGCCGGCGTTGATGACCGGCAGGTGCGTCGACTCGGCGGCGAGGCGCGCTGCGCCTTCGAACTTGTGTCGGATCACGATCGCGTCGCAGTAGTTCTCGACCATCCGGATCGTGTCGGACAGCGACTCGCCCTTCGACACCGACGAGACGTTCGCGTCGGCGAACCCGATGACCTGTCCGCCGAGGCGCGCCATCGCGGAATGGAACGACAAGCGCGTGCGCGTCGACGGCTCGAAGAACAGGTTGGCGAGGATCTTGCCCTTGAGGCGGGGTTCGTCGGAGCCCTCGAATTCCTCGGAGAGGTCCAGCACGAACAGCAGCTCGTCGGTCGTGAAGTCCCGCATCGACGTGATGTCGCGTCCGACGAACCGCGCGGCCATTTCGGCACGCGTGGCGGGGGAGGCGGGGGACTGGCGAGGGTTCATCGGATCACTCGATACTGCCGTCCTTGGGTCTTCGAACCGGCGGGTGGGCAGGCTATCCGACGCGCGGCGGTGCTTTCAATCGACGCGTTCGCGCCGCGTTGTCGCAAGGCGGGTCAACTGGACTCCGTTGATGACGGTGTGGGCGATCGCCGGCGCGAGGACGCTCCCGGTCACGTGGAACAGGCCGCCCAGCCCGAATCCGACGACCGTCGCAAACAACGTCCAGCCAGCGAGTTGCCGATCGAATGACGTGTGGAGTGCGCCGAAGACCACCGCCGAGGCCACCCAGCCGATCGCCGGTTGCAGCGCGCCGCGGAAGAACAGCTCTTCACCGACTCCCGAAAGGACCGCCAACGTGACCGCCGTCGCCGGTGTCAGCGGGGCGAACGCGGCGAGGACTTCGCGCCTCAGCAGTCGGGTCCATTCGAATCGCTCGAGCAGCAGATCGGACACGAGCAGCACGGCGAGCGCGAAGCCGAGCCCGGCCGCGATCGGCGTCCACCCACCCCCGCCGATGGTGCGAGCCCCGAGGTCGTCGCCGCGCAGGGACATCCACGTGATTCCAGCGATGCCCAGGGCAACGTAGAGCAGGACCGCGAAGCCCAGCGCGGACCGCACTCAGAGCACTCGTTCGGTGGTTTTGAAGTGTGTTTTGGCGACCTTTGAGAGCACTTTGGCTCCTCTCGAGCGCACGAGCTCGCGCGCCCGTCGCTCGACCGCGAAGGAGGCTCCGGGGAGCAAACGCATCCCAACCTCCTCGGAAAGTCGCTCGAGGGATTCGACGAACCGCGCGCGCGCCAAGAACGAGGCCGCCGCGACCGCCGGATTCGACTCGGCTCGCGGGATCATCGTGATCTTGAGGGAGGACGCGAGCTCGCCGAGTCCCGAGCGGACGTAGTGCTCGCCGCCGAAGCGGTCGATGATCACGTTGCGTGCCTCGGTCTTGCGGGCGAGTTCGCTGATGCAGTGGGCATGCGCGTCGCCGAGCATGACGTTGACGTTGCCGACCTGGGCGTGGCGATCGTTGTAAGCCTCGGGCGTGAACTCCTCGATGGCGAACGCCACGCGCTCGCAGAGCTTGGCCGCGGCCGTGCGGATCGTCGCGTCGGTGGCTTCCTTGGAGTCGCGGACGCCGAGGTCCCGCACGAAGCGGACGTCTTCGGGGCGCAGCATGCACGCGGCGACGACGAGGGATCCGAAGTAGTCGCCCTTCCCTGACTCGTCGCTTCCGATCGTCGCGACCGCGAGCTCGGGCCGCTCGTCGCTGGTGGCTTGTGGCGCGCTGCCGATCAGCGCGCTGCCGAGCTTCTCGACCCATGCGTCGACGTTCTCGCCTTGGATCAGCAACTTGCCGCTCCGGTAGCACGTGACGCGGGCCTTCTCGACCGTGGCATCGAAGTGCGTGTGCGGCGGTTGGCCGAACGAGGCGCCGAGTTCTGTCAGCAGTGCCCGAAGCGCCGCGATCTGCGTCGGCGAAACGAGCTGTACGTGTTGTTTCCTCACGCCGGCGCTCCGTCGTTCCCTCGAGCGTCGGGATCGGACGCGATCGAGCGCAGGCGAGGATACGCAGCGGCAAGCGTGTCCGGCACCGGGACCCGCGAGCCTTCCAGCGCGGCCTTGAGCTCGAGGGCGTTCGCGGGGGCCTTGCCTTGGAAGTGGTTGTTCGCGATCACGATCGTCCGCTCCGTGCGGTCGACGAGTTGGCGGATGACGGGAAGGAGCGTCGCGAGCTCGTCGCGGGAGTAGAGGTAGTCGTATTTGGCGTCGCGACCGGCGTCCTTCGCGAACCACGCCGCGGCGTTGCGCCCGTGGAGTCGCACGTATCCGATCGGGCCGGTGATGCGCGGATCGAACGCCAGGGACGTCGCGGACTGCGGCTGATCCGTGACGCACCACGAGATTCCGCGGGCGTGGAGTCGCTCGAGGATCTCCGCGCGATCGAAGGAGCGGTGACGCAGTTCGACGACGAGCGGCAGTTCGGCGAACGCGTCGAAGATGGCTCGCAGATGGAGGAGATGCTCGTGGCGCGCATCGAAGAAGAACGGGAACTGCGCGAGCACCGCCGCGAGGCGACCCGCCTGGCGTAGTGGGCGAAGCCCCTCGCTGAAGACGACTCGATCCTCGATCGCCCATTCGCCGGGCGGCCGGTGCGTGAAGCCGCGATGCAGCTTCGCGGTGAACACGAAGTCCGGCCGATCGGCCACCGACGTCAACCAAGCCTTCGCCAAGTCCGACGTGGGCGGGCGATAGAACGAATGGTTGATCTCGATCACGTCGACGAACTGCGCGAGATGGTGGAGCGGATCGAACCCCCGCGGCGGCTGCGACGGATAGACGATGCCGTTCCAATCGGGATACGACCAACCCGCCGTGCCGACATGCACGCGCGAGGCCGCGGTCACGGCGGCGTCTCGAGTCGGCGTTCCGCGTCGCGCTCGGCCGCGGCGATCGAATCCTCGAACTCGCGCAAGTACGGCGTGAGGTCTTGGTCGATCGCGTCGCGCGGGACCTCGACGGTGCGTCCGGCGACGATGACGACGCGGGCTCCCGGCTTCGGAATGATGAATCGATCCCACGAGCGCAGGCGCCACGCTTTCGAACATGCGAGGCCGAGCGGCAGGATCGGAAAGCCACTGACTCCCGCGAGGAACGCGAGCCCTGGTTGCGCGATGCGAGGCGGCCCCTTCGGACCGTCGGGCGTGATGCCGAAATCGCCGGCGCGCGAGCGCGCGAACTGCACGAGACCTCGCAGCGCCTTCGCCCCACCACGCGTCGTCGAGCCGCGCTCGACGCGATAGCCGAGTCGCAACAACACGCGCACGATCAACTCGCCGTCGCCGTGTTGCGAGACGAGCACGTTGGCGCCTTCGTTCCGATGACGCCAAGTCAACGGCAGCAACGATGCGTGCCAGAACGCGACGACGTAGTTGCGCGTCGATCGCCCGCACGCGCGCTCGACGTGGCCGTCGAGCCCGTGTCGCTCGATGCGCCACGTCGCGGCGAGCATGCGCAGGATCGCGGGTCCGAGCCACGAAACGAGCGCGGGAAGGACGCGATCGCGCAGTCTCTTGCGCGATGCCGTCGATGCACTCACGGTGACGGCCCGCTCGTGCGCTCGAAGTCCTTGACCGCGAGCGACACGATGACGACGCCGACGAACGTCAGCAGCAGAGGTTCCCACAACTGGCTGACGAGCCACAGCACGCTGCCGACCACGACCGTGAGTCCGAGAACGACGATCACCTTCTGATTCAGCGAACCACCGAGGAGCACCGACAGCACGCGCGCGATCAGCCCCGTGCGCAACGAGCGTCGCAGCGAATCCAGTCCGGAGAAGAACGACATGGCGGGACCTCGATGCGCGGGTTCGTGGGGCGCGGGCTGCCCCATTCAACAAGCCAGGGGGCGGCGGGCAAAGGCCCGCGCCCCCTGGCTCGACGAATGCTTCGACTCGATGGGTGAGTCGACTTACTTCTTCAGGAACACGTCATCGCCGGTCGCACCGTTGTCCACGCCGTCGGGCCCGTTGGACCACAGCGTGTAACCCGTGCCTTCCGCGCGGAAGTGGTAGTCACCACCCCAGGGATCCTTCGGCAGCGCGTCCGCTCCGAGGCAGCCCTTCGGATAGCTCGGCGTCGGTTCGAGGAGCTGCGAGAGGTTCTCCGGCAGGCTGCTCTTGTCGAGCTTGTAGAACGTGATGGCGCGACGCAGGTTCTTCATGTCGGTCATCGCTTGGTCCGACGGCGTCGACGCGAGCGGCTCGGGCTCCGAGGGCATGACCTCGACCGGAGGCGCGACGTCCATCGTCATGCGAGCGGGCAGCAGGACCGCGCCGACGGCGGCGGCTCCGACCGCGACACCCATCACGACCTCGCCACCGAAGGGACCGTAGCTCTCCGCGAGCGAGCCCTTGTCCGTCGTCGTGCCGTACGACATCGAGCCGAACAGGTGCTTCGTGATGATGTCCTGCGTCGGGAGCTGCGAGGGATCGAACGGCAGTTCCTGACCACCGGTCGCCATCGACAGCATCGGCAGCGTCATCGCGATCTGGCCGTAGGCGCTCTCGACCGCGTACTTCGTGTCGCTGTAGCTGAACGCGCGCAGCGAGTCGTCCTTCGGCACCCGATCCCAGAAGCGCTTGAAGTCTTCCGACTCGGTGATGGACGGGCCGGGCTTCTCCTTGCGCTTCAGTTGGCGCTTGAGGTCGCCGACCGCGAGCGAGATCAGCAGCTTGCCTTCGAACTCCGCGTAGCACGGCGTGACGGCGATCGGCAGCTCGGAGCCGAGATCGATCTGCGTGATCTTCGTGCCCTTGTAGTCGACCTCCTTCACCGCGACGCCGGAGCCGGACATCTGGCCGCCCATCTGGATGAGCTTGCCGAGCACGCTCGTGACCGTTGCGCCGTTGCGCAGGTCGGCGACGAACAGCATCGACGGCATCATCGCGTTCGCGCTCTTCGGCTGGATCAGCGCGAACTCGGGTCCGATGTTCGCGAAGATGTCGTTGCGGATGTCGATCGGCTTCGCCGGATCGCCCGAGAGCTGGCCGCCGAAGCCGGCGAGCATGCCCTGGACTTCCGTGTACGTCGCCTCGTCGGCGGTCTTCACGAGATCCATCGCGAGGTCGTAGAGCTTCGACACGTCGAACTGGAACAGCGAGACCGACGCCGTGTTGTCACCGGCCATCGACAGCAGATCCAGGTTGATCGGCTTGTCGGGGGCCAGCGCGAGCAGTCCCTTGCGCTCGCCTTCGTGACCGACCCAGACGCGCGTGTGGGACACGCCGTTCTCGGGATGGTCGGCGAACGCGATCGACTTCAACGCGTTCAGGCCTAGCTTGTCGATGAACGTGTCGACGAGCGGCAGCGATTGCGCTTCGCCTCCCATCTCGAGGCCCATCTTGATGCCTTCGGCCGCGGTCTTGATCGCGAGTTCCGCGTTGACGAAGAAGTGGACCGAGTCGCCACCGTTGAAAGCGAGTTGCTCACGGGCAGCGCTGTAGTTCGCGTTGTTCGCGAGCACGTTCTCCGCGTCACCGGCGCCCTGGGCGCGGGCGAGCACGGACTTCATCGCGGTCGTGCTCAGCGAGAAGAGTTGCATGCCGCCGACCTTGGCGAAGAGGAGGGGCGGTGCATCCGGCGGCAGTCCCTGCAGGGCGTCCCACGTCAGGCCACCTTCGGTCACCGGCGCGAACGTCAGGCTCTGGCCGGACTGCTTGTTCGAGCGGGAGATCAGGTCCTTGACCATCGCGCTCCAGTCCGGAGCACCTTCGCGTCCTTCGACGCCGACGATCAATCCGACGTCCGGCCCGACTCCGTTCTGGAAGTCCGGCAGCGAGACGTGGGTCAGAGCGAAGAAGATGCGGCCGTACTTACCCGCGGTCAGCGCGTCGGCCGACAGCTCGAAGTTCTCGAAGCCCTCTTCCTTCTTGATCGTCTCGTTCAGCTTCGAGATCGCTTCCTTGAGAGCCGCCTTGGGCTTCTCGAGGAAGGTCTGCATGTCCGCTTCCGCCATGATCTTGGCGAAGGGGAGCGACTCCGCGGCCGCCGCGTACTTCTCGCTGTCGTCGACCGAGAACACGAACCGCGTGTTCTTCGGGTGGAGTCGATCGACGGTGACCGTGTTCTCCGAGGCCGTCGCCGAGCCGTAGCTCGACAAGATGACGAGAACCGTGGGAAGGGCGATACCGACGGTTCGTCGAACTCGCGCCTTGATGCCGGTGAGCATGACGTACTCCACTCGCGTTCCGGGGAATTGCAGACTGGGACTTCGATCCGGGTTCAGGCCAGACCCTTGCGGGTTGGTGACCTCGGCCTGAGGCAACGGGGGTGCCAACTTCGAACGCTCGGCAAGTTGAGCTTGCGAGATGGCGGGCCGATGCGGGTCAGGTCGCTCAAACTCGTCGCTAGTGACTCAAGGCCAAGGTCTTAGCGGTTGCTTCGCCGATGTCGACCCTGGAAGCACGACACGCGAGCCCGATTCGATCGGACCCGCGTGCTGTGCTGATTCAGCACGACTTCGTCAGTCGTTCGAATTCACTTCTCGGTGAACTCGATGAACGCATCCTCGGCAGCCTTCTCGCCAAGCGCCTTCTCGAGGTCCTTGAAGGCCTTCTGCATCTTCCCGCCTTCGTTCACTGCCTTGATGCAGTCCGCGAAGGCCTTGGCGACCGGCTCCGGGCACTCGGGGCTCTTGAGGAAGGCGACGATGATGCCGCTCGCGAGCACGTACTGCTCGGACGGCGTGTACGTCTTGAACAGCGTCTTGAGCTTCGGCACCCAACCCACCGCGCGTAGACGCTGGCGGCTCCAGTCGAAGAGCTTCGGGTTCTGCCAACGCTCGATGTAGGAGGAGACGCCATCGACGAACCACGGCGCCGGCGCTTCGGCGGACGCCTGACCGACGAGACGATTGACGAACTGCTCGACCGTCGCGTGCGTCGTGTAGAGGTCGGTGTTCTGCTTCGTCTGGTAGTACATCGTCACCGAGACCATGTCGAACTTCTGGTCGCCCGGCGGATTCCACGCGCTGCAGAACATCGACATCGACGACGACTTGTCGGCGCCCCAACCGTCCCCGAGGTTTTTGTAGTCGTCGAGTGTGGCGACGACGAAGACGTTGAGCTTCGCACCCTTGAGCGCGGGCTCCTTGCCGAAGAACTCGGTGGCCTTGCGATACGCCGCATCGGCCGTCACGACCAACGTGTCCCCGCAGTCGATCACGCCCTTGTATCCCGCTCCGTTGTTCGTGAACAAACGGACGTGATCGCCCTCGGCCATGTAGGGGTGCGTGAGGTCCTTGTAGTACGCCTCGGCTTCCGCTTGCGGGAGCCACTTGTCGCCGACCAGGTACTCGCCCTTCGCCCGGTGTTCTTCGGCTTCCGCGCGGAGCTTCGCCTCGCGCTGCTTGCGATCGACGTCGTCCTTCTTGACCCATTCACCGTCGACGAGCACTTCGCCGGCCGCTTCGTGTTCGAGCTTCTCCTTCTCCTCCTTGGTGACCCACTGGCCCTTGTATTCGACGAGGCCCGCCTTCTCCTTCTCCTTGCGGTCCTCCTCGACCTTGATCTTCTCGAGCTCCTTCTCGGTCACCCACTTGCCGTCGTGCTTGACGTAGCCGAGCAACTTGCGCGCGTTCTCGTGATCGGGGTCGACCTTGATGATCTCGCGGAGGATCGTCGTCGCGTTCTTGTCCTGGTCCTTCTGCTTGCACCAGAGGTACAGGTCGAACAGCTTCTGCGCGTCCTTACCCGCCTCGGTCTTGCGCCGTTTGAATTCCTGGTCCGGCGTCTCCTTCGTCTCGATCTTCGTGACGTCGGCGCGGGCGAAACTCGCCGTTCCGTTCTTGGTCTGGACGATGACCTTCTCGTCGGTCTGCTCGATGATCGTGCCTTCGACGGTTCGGCCATCCTTGAGATGAACGACGTCCGAGAGCGCTGCGGAGGCACACACGAGCGCGATGCCGAGAGTTGCGATGGAGATCTTCATGACGGGTTTCCTCGAAGCGGATGGACGATCAACGCGACAGCGGTTCGATGGGATTCAGTCTTCGAGCTCGACTTCCCAGTAGCGATCGGAAATGAACTGGGACCACGAGCGCTTGACGATGCCGTGGGGCAGGGCGACGTGTGGGATCCACCGCGGTTTGCGCGGGATGCGCAGCAGATCCATGCGCGCCTGCTCCGGCGTGCGGTTGCTCTTGCGGATGTTGCAGCGGATACACGCGAGCACACAGTTGGTCCAGGTCGTTCGGCCACCGAGTGATCGCGGGACGATGTGATCGATCGAGAGGTTCTCGGAGCCCGGCTTCTGACCGCAGTACTGGCATGTGTACTGATCGCGGCGGTAAAGGTTGCGCCGCGTGAACGGCACATGTCGCTGGGGAGCTCGGTCGTATCCGACCAGCACGATGACTTCCGGGATGCGGATCGAACCACTGACCATCCGGATCGTCAGTTCGCGGTCGAGGCGAAACGCCTGACGAGCCCACGACGAGAAGTCGTGCGTCTCGAACGTCTCGGGCGCGATGATGCGCGCGACGTTGCGACAGACGAGCGTCAACGCGTGACGCACCGGAACGACGTTCACGACGCTCCACGACTTGTTCAAGACGAGAGTTGGATGTTCGAGCGCGGAAATGCGCATCGCGCGAACGCTCCGGTGTGGCCGTGAGATCGAGGTGGGGATGGTACACGAACGCTTCGTCGCGGACATCGCTCGACAGCTTGGGTCTCTCCTTCGGCATTACGACTTCGACGACGGTGCTGTGAGAACTCGATACGCGTCGGCTGCTCGCGCGAAGCGTCGCGACCACTCCGCACGTTGTTCTTCGTCGTCGTTGGGGTGCGCGTCCGGATGCAGCGAGCGCGCGACGATTCGATAGGCGTGCTTCACCGCAGCGAGCGTCGCGGACTCGTTCAATCCGAGCACCTCGAGGGCGCGACGCTGTGCATCGGTCCAGACGCGCGTCTTCGACGACTCTGGTCCGTCTCGTTGCGACTGCGGTTTCCGGCTCTCGAATGTGCGGCGGACGGGTTCTCGCTTCCGTGGGCGCGCGGAACCTCCCAGGAACTCGGCGAGCATGCGACGCAACGGTGATGTTGGCGGCAGATCGCGTTCGGTGCGCAGCACGTAGCTCGCCGTCGGACTCGAGCGCTCCACGATGATC
>JAEUIB010000216.1 GCA_016795255.1 Planctomycetota bacterium | reverse complement strand
GCGTAGAAGCGCACGTGCGCGCCGAGCAGGTTCGGGAGCGTGCAGGAGTAGCAGGCGCTGCTCTCGACGTAGATCCGCGTCACCAGGCCCGCGCACTCGAAGTCGTCGGCGATCTCGGTGTCGGCCGACGTCCCGGCCTTGTAGCTCTCGGCCCCGCCGAACTGCGTCACGAACGGCTTGTTCCAATACAACAGCTCTTCGGCGCCGACGGCCGTGCACCACGCGAACGCGGTCGCGCACCATGCGATCCTGACGAGTCGGTTCATCGGGCTCCTCCTCCGGAAAGTCCTGCGGCAGCGGGCGGGGTCGCGATCCGCCACGCCGAAACGGCCGCGCGGAGGACGATCCCCGTCGTCCATGCGCGGAAGCACGGCGGGTGCCGTCGGGTTCCTCCGGAAAATGTCGCCGGGCGGACCGAGCCCCGGCGCTGCGCCGTTCGCGAGGCCCCAGCGTGTCAGTGGGACTGGGCCTTTTCGCGCAGTCGGGTTGCCGCCTCCCGCTCGGCCGCCGCCGCGTCGCCGTAGCGCTCGAAGATCGCGATCGCCGCCCCCGCTCGCTCCGCGGCGAGAGCGTCGTCCTTGCGGCGCAGCGCGATCTCGGCCGCGCTGATGCGCAGTCGGCCGGCCATGATGTGGTTCGATCCGGCGACCGATTCGATCATCGCGATCGCCTCGACGATGCCGGCCTCCGCATCGTCGAGCTGGCCGAGGTCCAAGCGCACCGTCGCGAGGTTCGCGAGCTGGGCCGCGAGCGCGATCGAGCGCTCTCCGCGAACGCGCCGCCGCACGTCGATCGCGTGTTCGAGCAGCGGTTCCGCGGCGGCGACGTCGCCGTTCCTCAGCAGCGCGAGCGCGACGTTCGCCTCGATCTGGACCGTCTCGACGGCGTCCGCTCCGAGTTCGTCGATCGCCACCGCGTGCGTGGCGCGCAGCCAGGCGAGCGCTTCGTCGATGCGACCCAGCGCCGCGAGATCGGTGCCGATCGAACCGCGGACGCGCAGCGCGTTCGGATGTCCCTCGCCCCACGTGGCCTCGAGCACCGTCAGCGCGGCGCGATGTTGCTCGAGCGCCTCGTCGAAGCGGCGCAGCGTCTGCAGCACGAAGCCGACGTTGCATCGCGTGCGAGCGACCTCGGGATGCGCCGCGCCGAGCAGCTCGATGCGCGCGGCGAGGACGTCTTCGATCAGCGCCAGCGCGGGCTCGAGGTCGCCGGCCTCGGCCTCGATGGTCCCGAGCAGTTCCACGCACGACAGCACGCGCGGGTGTTTCTCGTCGAACACGGTGCGGTACGCGGCGCGCGCGGCGACGACGTCGGCTTCGGCCTCGGCCAAACGGTCGAGCTCGAGCAGGACGTTGGCGCGACCGACCAACACGTCGCCGAGCGTGATGCCGTTCGCCCCGCGGCGGCGCGCGGCGTCGACGGCGCGCGTGATCGTGTCGAGCGCTTCGGCGGGTCGTCCCAAGCGGTCGAGGACGTCGGCCTGCGCGGCGAGGAAGCTCGTGCGTTCGGGAGCATCGTCGTCGCACCGCGCGCTCGACATGCGTTCGCCTTCCTCGATCGCGTGCAGCGCTTCGTCGCGCCGACCGAGTCGGACGTCGAGTTCCGCGAGCGAGCCGAGCGCACCCGCGAGTTCGCAACTGCCGGCCGGCGCGAGGCGCCGCAGGCCGTCGACCGCGGCGACGGCGAAGCGATGCGCCTTCTCGACGTCGCCGATCCCGCGGTACGCCGTCGCGAGGACCTGCTGCAGCGTCGACAGCACCTCGGGTTCGTCGGCGAGCGCGCTCGCATGCATCTGCGCGAAGTCGTCGAGCACGCGGCGCACCGGCACGTCGACCACACCGCTCCGCGACGGATCGGCCTGCGTGAACATCGACGCGATCAGGTCGACGACCGCCTTCGATCGACGCGCCTGCGACATCGCCGCGGCCTCCGCCGCGTTCGCGCGCTTCATCTCCGCCATCGCGCGATCGCGCTCGGACGCGGCTTCGAACAGGCCGTAGCTCGCGACGCTCGCTCCGAGGAGCAACGTGAACGCGATCCCGACGACCGCCGCGGCGAACGCGCGATGCCGCCGCGCGAACTTCGTCAGCCGATAGAGCGTGCTCGGCGGGCTGGCCTCGACCGGCTCGTCGTCGAGGTGGCGCCGCAGATCCATCGCCAGCGCGTCGGCGCTCGGGTAGCGGCGCGTGCGGTCCTTCTCGAGACAACGCAACACGATCCAGTCGAGGTCACCCCGCAACTGCTTCGACCGTCGCGCGGCCTCGGCGAGCCGGCGAGCGTCGGGCAATCCTGACGTCCGCGCCTTGCCGCTCGTGCTGACGCGGCGACTCGGAGTCTGCGGCTCTTCTTCGCGGATCACGCGTTGCATTTCCGCGTGCGGCAACGACGCGAGCTTCGACTTGTCGAGCGGCGTCGACCCCGTCAGCAGTTCGTAGAGCAGCACGCCGAGCGAATAGAGGTCGCTTCGCGTGTCGATGTCGAGGCCCGACATCTCGGCCTGCTCGGGGCTCATGTACGCCGGCGTGCCGATGAACTGCCGGAACTCGGTGAACAGCGTGCGGTCCGTCAGGCGGCCGTGCAGCGCCTTCGCGATGCCGAAGTCGATGACCTTCGGCACCGGCTTCCCGTCGTGCAACGTGACCAGCACGTTCGACGGTTTCAGATCACGGTGGATGATCCCCTTCTGGTGCGCGTGCTGGATCGCTTCGCAGACGCGCAGGAACAGCTCGACGCACGCGCGCGGCGACGACCGATTCGTCCGGCAGTACTCGGTGATCGGCACGCCGCGCACGAGTTCCATGACGAAGAACGGACGCCCTTGCGGCGTCGCGCCGGCGTCGAGGACGCGCGTGATGTTCGGATGGTCCATCAGCGCGAGCGCCTGACGCTCGGCCTCGAAGCGCGCGACGACCTGCGCCGTGTCCATGCCCGGCTTCAGGATCTTCAGCGCGACGACGCGGCGGACGGGCTTCTGCTGCTCCGCCATGTAGACCGAGCCGAACCCGCCCTCGCCGATCTTCTCGAGCAACTTGTACGGTCCGATCATCGGCTCGACGTCGCAGCCCGTGCGAGCGCCGACTCCGTGCAGATCGTCTTCGAGACGCTGGAACGGGGACGGCGCGGCCGCGCCTCGCAGGAGCTCTTCGACGGCCGAACGGAGTCCCGGGTTTCCGGCGCACTCGCGATCGAGCGCGTCCTCGCGCTGTTCGAGCCCGAGTTCCTTCACGCGCAGGAACAAGCGCGCGGCGTCGTCGAACCGTCGGCGGTCGGCGGTCGTCATGGCCGCTCCCCGTGGATCCGCGCCGCGAGCCACGCGCGCGCGACCACCCAGTCCTCCGCGACCGTCGACCGCGCGACGCCGAGCACCTCGGCGATCTGCTCGTTCGACAGTCCGCCGAAGAAGCGGAGCTCGACCATGCGTGCTTTACGGGCGTCGATGCGCGCGAGTTCGGCGAGCAGCTCGTCGAGCTCGAGGACTTCGAACTCGACGGATCGCGCCTCGATCCCGGCCGACGTGATGCTCACCGACGCGTTCGCGTGGCGACGTCGATCGGTCGCGCGTGCCCGCGCGTGGTCGACGAGGATCCGGCGCATCGCCGTCGCCGCGACCGCGAAGAAGTGCGTGCGATCCGCGTACTGGCGGTCCTTCGCACCACTCAGGCGGACCCACGCTTCGTGGACGAGTGCCGTCGGTTGCAGCGTGTGCTCGGCCCGCTCGCGGCCGAGGTAGCGCGCGGCCAGCGCTCGCAACTCCCCGTACGCCCCCGCCATCAGCCCGGCCAATGCGGCCGACGCGGCCTGTGATCGTTCGTGTTCCGTGGTCACGGTCGGCGCCTCCGGCCCGGCCGCACCGACCGGGGTCGGCACGGTCCGATGCCGCGC
>JAEUIB010000087.1 GCA_016795255.1 Planctomycetota bacterium | reverse complement strand
GATCGTTCGATCCCGCGGCCCTCGTTCCATCGGCCACTCGTCGGACTTCGCGTCCTTCGATCAGCCGCCGGCTTTCGCAGCCTCGACCAACTCGGCTTGGAGCTCTTTGGCCCGATCTTCGAGACCGGTGCCGCGCAGCTTGCCCATCAGCTTCGAAAGTTCGGACTTCGCCTTCGCCGGATCGTCCGCCTTCATGGCGTCGATGCCGTCGAGTGCCGCCGTGGCGCCCGCGACGACGTCCGTCCGCGCCTTCTCGATGCGCTCCTGCAGCAACTGCTGATCCTTCGCCAGCGACTCGACCTTCTTCAAGGCCTCCATCGCCTTCGCGAAGTCACCCTTGCCGGCCAGTTCGCGCGCGTTGTCGCCCGCTTCCTGGATGTCGCGCAGCGATTTGCGTTCGATGCCCGGACCGTGCTCTTTCGTCAGCTTCTTGCGCGCTTCGAGCACCGCTTCCTGGATGGTGCCGGAGCCGATGCCGCCGGACCACTTCTGCAGTTCCTCGAGCGTCCAGGGGTCGACGATCGACGTGTACGGGATCTTGCCGGTGTTGTTGTAGCTGCTCGCCTTGCTCGTATTGAGTGCGAGCATTTCCTCGACGGTCAGGTTCGGGAACTCCACGAGGAGCTGCACCTTCTTGCCGTCGACGGTCGCTTCATACGTATCGGCGCGGTGGTCCTTCGCCTCGATGCCCTTGTCCAGGCTGCCGAGCGCGATCACCTCGACCGTGTTCTTGTCCGCGAACTTGATGTATTTTTCATTCTGCATCACGGCAGAATGCATGCCCCAGCACGGGCCTCAGTAGAACCCGTGGCTGTGGACGACGAGCGGTAGGTTGAGGAGCTTGCCCTCTTCCACCGCGGCTTCCCAGGACTTCGCGTACGTCACCGACGGCTTGATCTTCGGCTTGCCGCCGGCGATCAGCGCGCTGCCCGAAAGGCAAGCGACCGCGGTGAGTGCGAATCCCAGCGCGAGCTTGGAATTCATCTCGATCCTCCGATGCAACGCACCGCACCTTCGGGGGCGGCGCGACAGAACGTCGGTCCTTATACCGCCCGGACTTCGGCGCGGTTCGGGCCTTTTCTGGAGCGACTTTCGAAGGCGCGCCCCGAGGGACGATCAGGCCGCGCGCGCTCGACGCAACGCCCACAGGCCGCGGAACCCCTCGACGCTCCACCAGCCCTCGAGGATGAAGAACACCCACTGCTCGATCCGCACCGAGTACGCGGCGAGCACGAGCGCCCCCAGTGCGTTACACCACAGGTACTTAGGACCGTCCTGCGTCCACGTCCCGCGCCGGTTCGCGAGGTAGGCGAACAACAGCGCGGCCATGCCGAGGAACGACACCACCTGCCAAGCGACGTCCACTGAGCCTCCTGCCGACCGCTGCCTGTTGCCCGGCGCGACCTCATGACTTCGCGTCGTGGAAGCCGTACGGGCAGTGCCGGCAGCCGCTCTCGCAGCATTGCCCGCGCTGCTTCAGGTACAGCTCGGTCATCACGAACAACCCGGTTTCCGGGTCCATGTACCCGAGCTGCCCCCGCGCGACGGCAGCATCGTGGGCGCGTTGCGCCTCGGGACTGATCCGCGGCTTCGTCATTCCTTCGGGCCGAGCATGTCCTCGGGTCGCACGAGCTGGTCGAACCTCGCCGCATCGAGCAGGCCGAGGTCGACCGCCGCCTGCTTCAACGTAGTTCGCTTCGCATGCGCGGTCTTCGCGATCTTCGCGGCGTTGTCGTAACCGACGTGCGGGTTCAGCGCGGTGACCAGCATCAGCGACTGTCGCATCAATTCGTCGATGCGACGCTCGTCGGCTTCGATGCCGCGCGCGCAATGCTCTTCGAAGCCGAGCATCGCGTCGGCGAGCAGGCGCGTCGAGCGAAGTACGTTATGCACGATCAGCGGCTTGTAGACGTTCAGCTCGAAGTTGCCGGACATGCCGCCGACGTTGACGGCGACGTCGTTGCCGAGCACCTGCGCGCAGACCATCGTCATCGCTTCGCTCTGCGTCGGGTTGACCTTGCCCGGCATGATCGAGCTGCCGGGTTCGTTCGCGGGGATCGTGATCTCGCCGAGTCCGCAACGCGGTCCCGACGCCAGCCAACGCACGTCGTTCGCGATCTTCGTCAGCGAGCACGTCAGCGTCTTCAGCGCGCCGTGCGCCATCACCAGCGCGTCGTGCGCCGCGAGCGATTCGAAGTAGTTCGGCGCCGCGACGAACGGCAGTCCGGTCAGCGCCGCGATCTGCTCGATCGCCGCCGCCGCGAACTTCGGATGCGTGTTCAAGCCCGTGCCGACCGCCGTGCCGCCCAGCGCGAGTTCGTAGAGGTGCGGCAACACCGCTTCGACGCGCGCCTTCGCGTTCGCGAGCTGCTGCGCCCAGCCCGAGATCTCCTGACCGAGCGTCAGCGGCGTCGCGTCCATCAAGTGCGTGCGGCCGATCTTGATGACCTTGTCGAACGCCTTCGCCTTCGCGGCGAGCGTGCCGTGCAGCGTCGCGATCGCCGGCAACAGCGTTCGCTTGAGCTCGCGCGCGACCGCGATGTGCATCGCCGTCGGGAACGAGTCGTTCGACGACTGCGCCTTGTTGACGTCGTCGTTCGGGTGGATCGGCTTCTTCGAACCCATCACGCCGCCCGCCATCTCGATCGCGCGGTTCGAGACGACCTCGTTGACGTTCATGTTCGATTGCGTACCGGAGCCGGTCTGCCAGATCACGAGCGGGAAGTGCTCGTCGAGCTTGCCCTCCGCGACCTCGTCGGACGCGCGGACGATCAGCGCGGCCTTGTCCTTCGGCAGCAGACCGAGTCGCTCGTTCGCGAGCGCCGCAGCCTTCTTCAGGATCCCGTAGGCGTGGATCAGCTCGGACGGCATCCGCTCGCCGCCGATCTTGAAGTTCTGCAGCGAGCGCTGCGTCTGCGCGCCCCAGTAGCGGTCGGAAGGGACGTCGATCGGGCCGATCGTGTCGGTCTCGGTGCGGTGCGACATGGCGCGAATCCTGCGAGGTGCGTGGAAGCGCGGGAGAGTACGGGAACGCCGAGGGCGGGGCCAGGGGCGCGCGCTCGCGTTCGCACACCCGACGTGTCGACGGCCACCAGCAGATCGAGCCCCCCTTGCGAGCCCGTTCACCGCGTCGGCGGAAGCCCCCTCACCGCCCCGGCGCGAAGATCACGAGGTACCGCGCCGGCCCCAGCACGACCTTCATGCCGTGCTGCGCGCCGGGCTGGAAATGCACGAGGTCGCCCGGCCCGAGCCGTTGCGCGAACCCCGGCGCCGTGAAGTCGATGACGCCGTCGAGCACGTACAGCGACTCGCTGTTCGGCACCGGATGCATCTCGACCTCGGCCCCCTCGTCGGCCTCGACGTGGATGACGTTCTGATGCGGACTGTCCTCGCGCGTGAGGATGCGCCGCTCGCGGAATCCGGGTCGTCGCGCGGGAACGGGCGTGAGGCCGGCGCCGCGGCGGAAGATCGGGGACGGTTCGGATTCGGCCATGGGTTCGCTCCAGTCGCGACGGATCTACCCGACGCCCGGCGTTCGCGCACGCGTCGAGGACGCCGCGAGCACGAGCACCAGCGCCACCGGGAACACCTGCGACAGCACACGCGCCGCGGCGGTGTCTTGCAACCAACGCGGGTCGCGCGCGACGAACACGAGCAGCCCGGTGAGCGCCGCCACGACGGCGACCGCGACGTACGTCTCCGGAGCCCGCAGCACGCGCCGCGGATGCACCAGCGCGACGACGACCCCGAGCGGCCATACGAACAGCCAACGCGTCGCCAGCAGCTCCGACGCCAGACGTCCGAGCACGTCGCTCGCGCGCGCTCGCAGCGCGGCGCCGTCCGACAGCACGCCGGGCCACACCGACTGGCGCCACAGGGAA
>JAEUIB010000035.1 GCA_016795255.1 Planctomycetota bacterium | reverse complement strand
GCTGCTCGCGCGGACCCGGTTGCCGCTGACCGGGCTGTTCGGCTTCCTGCTGATGGCGCCGCTGATCGTGCCGCCGTACGTCCACGGCATCGCGCTGACGCAGTTCCTGTGGGACCTCGGCAAAGCGGATTGGATCGTGCGCGCCGGCATCACGCTGCCGGAGCTCGGCGGCCACGTCGGCGCGATCGTGCTGCTGACGGTCTCGTTGTTCCCGATCGCGCTGTTGTTGTCCGCGAAGGGCTTCCGCGGTATCGACGGCAACGCCGAGGACGCGGCCGTGCTCGCGCGCGGCCCGTGGTCGGCGTTCTGGCGCGTGTCGGTCCCGCTCGCTCTGCCGTCGATCCTCGCCGGCTTCCTGTTCGTGTTCGTGTTCGCGGTGTCGGAGTTCGGCATCCCCGACTTCCTGTCGTTCGCGTATCCGCAGATCGCGGCGCGGCAGGTGTTCGCGACCGAGATCTTCATGCAGTTCTCGAAGGCGCGTAACTCCGAGCTCGCCGCGGTGTCGTCGCTGCCGCTCGTGCTGATCGTCGGCGTCGCCGCGTACTGGCTGCTGAAGCTCGAGACGCGCGACGATCGCGTCGGGCGCGGAGTCATGGCGGTCGAGCCGCCGACGCGACCGCTCGGACGTTGGACGCCGGTCGCGGTCGCGTACCTTGGACTGCTGGTGACGACGACCGCCGTGCTGCCGCTCGCGCAGCTCGTCCATTGGGCGTTCCGCGATGGTCCGAACGGGCGGTTCGCGGAGATGCGCAACGCGTTCCGCGACGCCGGTTCCGACATCGGCCGCTCGTTCCTGCTCGCGCTGGGCGCGGCGTTCCTGATGGTCGTGATCGCGTTGCCGCTCGCGCACGCGTTCGAGCGGGCTCGATCGAGCTCGGCACGGATGCGGCTCGCGCTGTTCGCGTTCCTGCCGATCGCGTTCCCCGCGATGCTGCTGACGATCGGCGAGATCCGCCTGTGGAACCGCATCCCGGGGCCGGTCTACGACTCGGTCGGACTGGTGCTGCTGACGTACGTGGCGCGCTTCCTGCCGATCGCGTTCCTGAACCTGCGCGCCGGGATCCGCGGCTTCGATCCGGCCCAGGAGGACGCGGCGCGGTTGTCCGGTCGCGGCTACGTCGCCGTCCTCATGCGGGTCGTCGGGCCGGGCATCGCGCAGACGTTGGCGTCCGCGGTACTGATCGGGTTCGTGCTGTCGATGCGCGAGCTCGACTCCGTCGCGATCCTGCCGCGCGGTTCCGACACGTTGCCGATGCGCGTCTATTCGATGGTCCACACGGCCCGCGACTCGGTCGTGGCGTCGTTGTGCCTCGTGCTCGTGGTCTCGTCGGCGGTGCCGTTGCTCGTCTGGCGCTATGTCCTCGGCAAGCGCGTGCGCGTCTTGTGAACCCGCGGGTGCTTGGCCATACTGCCCCGGATCGGCCACGCGGGTCGATCCGCGAGGTGCGAAGCCTCGACGGACGCGACACGAGGCACCCGCGAAGGCCCGTCTTCGAGGAGCAACGATGGACTATCCGATGCGCACGCTGGCCTATCTCGCGGAGCTGATCCACCCGCCGAAGGCCCACACCCCGCAGGACTTGCAGCGGTTCCACACCGCGGCGTTCCAGGACTCGTCGTGCCTCTACCAGAACTTCCAGCTCCATCCGGGTGGAGCGACGCTGTCGAATCCCGCGACGGCTCCGAACCAGATCTCGGCGCTGACGATCGTCGGCGACCGGATCCAGTTGCGCGAGGAACTGACCGGCATCGCGCGCGAGGAGTTCCAGGCGAAGCTGACCCGCGCGACGGCGCTCGCGTTCGAGGTGCTGGGCGTGGGGCAGATCCCGGTCCAGAACTTCGTCGTCCGCACGCTGGTGAACCCGCGCAACTTCTACGACTCGCGCGAGTTCGTCGCGCGCAGCCTCTTCAACATGGAGGAAGAGGACTTCAACTGCTTGCAGCGCAAGCCGGAGATCCTCGGGTTGCGCTTCGTGTTCCCGCAGACGTCCGACAACCGCGGCGTGTTCAACGTCCGCGTCGAGTCGTACGCGACCGAGCCGCGCTCGCTGTTCATCGAGAACGTCGGCATGTTCAAGTCGCTGGTCACGGCGGGCAACGTCGAAGACCTGACGTCGAACTTCTTCTCGACGTACGACTACATCGACGGCCAACTGATCGACTTCCTCGCACAGTTCGACGGCAAGGACCAGCCGCCGTCGCCGTGATCGCTGCCTGATCGCGGCGTGAGCCCAGTGGGGCGCGTCGCTGCAAGAAGCGATGACATCACACTGCAAGCGAACGACCCCGGCGTCCTCAGGACGCCGGGGTCGTTTCGTTCCGCGGACGCAGGCTCCGCGATCTCTCGCTTCGCTCAGCGGACCAACGTCGGGTCGCGCACCGTGCCGTCGTCGGACGGATGCTCGACCGTGTCGAAGATCATCTTGTCGAAGCCCCAGCAGCTCTCGGGCGGGTCGAACGACTGCTCGCCGGTCGCCTTCGCCATGATTTCGAGATGGCCCGGATCGGCGACCTTCTCGTGGCAGCCCTGGATCAGCTTCGGCAGCACCGTGATGATCATCTCCTTGCGACGCGCGCTCGTAGTCTCCTGCCCGAACAGGTAACCGAGGCCGGGGATGTCACCGAGCCACGGCGCCTTGTTGTTCGCGCGGACGTCTTCCGTGCGCGTCAGACCGCCGAACACGAACGGCTGGCCGTCGACCAGACGCTGCTTCGACGTGATCGTGCGCGTGGAGATGATCGGCGTGCCCTGCGGCGTCGTGCCCGACAACTCCGTCGACGAGAACGTGAACTGCACTTCCGCCGATTCCATGCCGACCACCGGCGTCACCGTCAGCGACAGACCGACTTGGTTCGTCGCCGTGGTGGAGCCGAGACGGTGCTTCAGCGTGCGGTTGTGCGTGAAGTTCTGGTCCGCGATGCTGCCGCCGGCCGGGTTCTTGTCGAGCAACGCCGGCTTGGT
>JAEUIB010000028.1 GCA_016795255.1 Planctomycetota bacterium | reverse complement strand
AGATCGTCCGTAGTCACGAGCGCGAGCTGCGACACAGCCGGATCGACGAACAGCGTGGCTCCCGAAGCGACGATCGGCGGCGCCAACTTCATCGCGGACACGATCAGGAATCCGTACGAGTTCGGTGGGCCGTGTGTGCAGGTGACCTCGAAGCTCTTGCCGGCCGCCTTGGGACTCGAGATCACGCCGGCGGCGAGCGGCCCGGCGCAGCCGGCGCTCGACGTGCCGATGCGGCTCACGCCGGTCGGCAGCATGTCGATGCGAGTCACGCCCGACTTGTTGCCGTTGGCGTTCTGCGTCGAGTCGAACGCGCCCGGCGTGATCGGATAGTCGATCTCGTTGGCCCCCGCGGCAAACGTCGTGGACCCGGTCGCGTCGCAATCGAGCGTGCTCGCGATGTTGCCGCCCGAACCACCGAAGCCCGTCGAGTACACGAGCGTCCGGCCGTCGCGCAGCAAGCGCGAGACGAAGAGGTGGAGTTGCCCGTTCGTCCAGTCCTCCTGGATCGCGCCCGGCGTGGTCGGAAAGCCCGCCTGATTCGACGCGGAGTGGCCGAACACGGTCACGAAACCGTCGTCGTCGACATCGAGATCGAGGATCTGATCCAGATCGACGCCGCCGAAGTACGTGCTGAACGCGAGCGAGGATCCGGTCGGATCGAGGCACGCGATGTAGCCGTCGCCTGCAGGCAGTTGCCAAGGCACGGACATAAAGGCGCCCGGGGTCGTGGGGAAGTCGAGAGAAAGCGTGTTCCCGGCGACGACAGTGTTTCCATAACCGTCGATATGGACTGCTGCGGTTGCTTCGCTTGCCGATCCGCCGAGGAACGTCGAGGATTGCATTCCGCCGCTTGCAATGTCGAAACGCGTCACGAACGACTCATTTGGGCCACTGTGCGCGCCGTCAACGACGCCCTGCGTGATCGGGAACGAGACCGATGCCGTATGCCCGGCGACCACGACGGCGCCGCCGCGAATGGCTACCGCCGTCGCGGCATCCGTGGTCGAAGTGCCGAGATACGTTGCCATCTTTAGCGTCTTGAAGTCACCGGAGAGCACCGCGACGAAACCATCGGACGCACCGTTGTAACTTGCATCGAATGCACCCGGCGAGGTTGAGAGCCCTGGGCCAAAACTCTGACCGGCAAGCGCAATTCCGTCCGACTCGTCGGCGGCAAAGGCAAGTACGTTTCCGTTCGTCCCGATCGCGAACAGCGAACTCGCCAGCAGCGTCGACCCGTCCGGGGTGAGCCGACAAGCAAATGCGCGCACATGGTTCGCGGCAGGCGTGGTGAAGACGCCCGGTGTCGTTGGAAAATCCGCCGAAGTCGTGAATCCACCAATGACGATGGCGCCGTCCGACGCGACGAACACGCCGACCGAATCTTCATTGCCGCCGCCGCCGATTGGGAATGGATACTTCTTCCCGCCGAGGAACGTGGAGAACAACAGACTCGAACCGTCGGCAGAGAGCCGCGAGATGAACGCATCACGCGGCTCGCCCGCCAGACTCGGCTGGATCACTCCGGGCGTGGTCGGGAAATCGACGTGTCCGCTCGACCCCGTGAGCAGCGTGCTGCCGTCGGCGAGTACCTTCATCTCCGACGTGTACGTGCCGAACACGGAGAAAGGCAGTGGCATGACTTGCGTATTGCCGCCGAAGTAGGTGCTCCACTCGATGCCGGGGTCGATCACCAGAGATGCCGAGGTGCAGTCCGTCGCGAACGTGAATTCCGTGTCCGACACGATCCTAAAGCCGCAAGCCACGGGCTGATCCGGAGTGGCTGCCAGCCACGCCTTCGGCGCGGTATGCCGCATCCACCCGCGCGCCGTGCGCAACATCAGACTGCCGTCCGCGTCGATTTTCTCGATGCGGGCGCCATGACAACGCACGCGGATCGTCGCCGGATCGCAGCCGGCTGTCGTCACCACGTCATAGTGAAAACCGTCCTCTTCGAGGCGCAGCACGGACTTTGCGCCAGGTCCGATGCCATCGAGCACGGCGCGCGCATAGCCAGGAACATCGCGCACCCACGAGGACGGGTCATTTCCTAGATAAAAGTGATGCGCGGTCGCGAACGGTTGTTCGCCACGCGCAGTCAACGAGCGTTCACCGACGAACTCGAAGCCGACGACTTCCGTCACACCATCCGCGTGCGCTCGGCGAACATCGAACCCACTGTGCGTAACCGCGACGACGATGCCGTGATCGCGGGCGCAGAAGCGCATGCGATCATCCCACTGCCCCGCGTTCGCGACGAATCCCACGAGGGGTTCGAGGTTCGAGTTGCCGAGCGCGCAGGGTGTGGCGACGAAGATCGCGAGACAAAGTAGCGGTGGTTTCATGGATGGGGCTCAGTTGATCTGGATCATCTTGGCGATGCTCGGAACGCCGAGCGACGATACGGCGACGAGCATGTAGTCGCCCTTCGGCGTCGCAAAGTGAGAGGGCGGAACGTCCACGGTGACGCTGTACTTGTCCGCGATGACGGGGTCTGGCTGGATTACCGCATGCAATACGACATACCGCTGCGACGAATCGAACGCATGGGTGATCGAACCGGTCTTGATCAACGCGACGTGCTCGAGCGTCGAGCCTGGACGGAACTGGATGGTGAAGCTCTCCTGCGAAACGAACGGCGTGGGTGTCCACGTCGTCGAACTCAGGCCTGACACCGCCGGCCTCGCTCCTTTGAACAGGTACGGCGGACTGTATATCTCGACCGAGTGGCTGGAAGGCTCGAGAGGAGAGGGGACTGGGTATGGATAGGCTCCCCCAGCCGAGAAGACTCGACCGTCCGGCAAGAGCCCGGCAACGGAGTGATAGCGCCGCTCGTGCTGTTGCGGCGCCATCGCCAGCCAGGCGTCGCCCGTGTCCGGCAATGGGAAATTCGTCGCATGCGTTGACATGAAGCGTTCGGGGTTCAGGCGCGCTGCGGTCTGGTTCCCTGTCAGAGCGTCGACGTCCGCACCGCCAACGACCAGCATCGAACCGTCGGCGAGGATCACGAGGTTCTGATCGACGCGCCCTTCGTTCAAGTCCGGAAACGCCGTGCTCCACGCTCCTGGCGTCGTTCCCACCTGCGACCATACGTCGACGTCCGTTTGTGCGACGTAAGTCGTCGTGCGTTCCTGACCAGCCGCCACGATCACGTGATCCCGCAACGCTACGCCGCCAGCGCCCAGGATCACGAAATGCGCTGTCGACGCCTCCTTGTGCTGCACGTTGAGCGGGCCGGACTGCAGATGCCAGCGTTCGGCCGGCGGGATCAAGCAGCCCGTCGTGAAGTCGAGTTGCCAGTCCTGTTGCGTCGTCTCCAGTTCCATGTACCTCAGCTCCAGAGCATTGGCGAGCAGGTGACAGCGCGGATAGTCATGGACTTCGACGAGATTGCTCGTGATCCCGCAAGGGCTGCCCAAGACGTCGAAGACGTTTCGAAGTCTTGATTGGGCCGCGCCGGTCGGAGCGTCCCAGGTTCCGCTCGAATCGAAGAAGCGATCGTGCGTCTTCTCCGTCGGAACCGAATAAACGGGATGTTCAGTGTGACCGAGGACCATCAGTCCGAATGGCGTCGGAAACGCATTCGGGTACCAACGCTCGCGATGCATGACGCCCGCGGTCTGCCACGACTGAGTCGTGAGATCGAAGCGAAACGCAGATGCGTGTCCCGTGATCACCGACGTGGATGTCATGTCCGTTCCGCCGAACGCGAGGACATCGCCATCCGCAAGGAACTGGTGGCCACCGCAGAACAGGTCTTCGCTGCCGTTGAAGTTGTTGGGCACGTCGATCTTGGTGACGGACTGCGGGACGCGGGGGCTCCAGCGGAACGTGTGCGTAGGACCGGGCAATCCGCCATGCGCCGACGTATCGAAACTAGTTGGCCAAACGTGGCACCAGAACAGCACTTCACCCTCGACATCAGGCAGCACGACCGCGTGGGTGATCTCGTGGAGCGGCACATTCGGATGCTCCGACGTGATCTGCGTCAGGTCGTACGGACCTGCCCACTGTCCATGCACGGGTGGGTAATACACCGGATTCGCGGGTTAGGCATGAACGGACGAGAGTGTTGTGGCGCTCAGAACGACGAGCGTCCCGATGAAGAAAGCCGGTACGCGCACAGGACGACGTGAGCTCATGGTGTTGATCCCCTTTTGTCCGAAATCGACCGGCGCGCGAGTGCGACGCCGACTGCTACACCGGCCGACTGTCTGCCTGCGCGGCGTCCGCGTCAAGCGTGTGCAGTGCGCTGGTCGGGCATGAGCGTTGGGTCAAGTTACGGTGCGGGGTCCGATCCTCGCTGACGCGATCGACGCGTGTACGAGACGCGGTGCGCCGGCACGTCGAGTCGGTGCGCCTACCGATCTGGAATGACCGGGACGGATGCGCTTGCGTCGCCGTGATGCGAGCGCATCGGCGGCGGCCGGAGACCCGGGACGCGAGACATGAGGAACCAGGACGGCGGCTGATTCCGCCGGAACGGGACCAGAGTAACCGTCCGGACCTGGACACCTTCTCCGGCAGGACTGCCATCGCGACGATCGGCGCACCCTGGAGGTGCCCGAGATGTCGAGCGCAGTCGTCCGTAGTCGTCGCCGATTCACCGACGCTGATCGTCGCCAGTTCGTCGCAGCCTGGCGAAGAAGCGGCCTGAGCCAGAGCGAGTTCGCTCGGCGCGCGGGACTCGGCCGTCGTCGCTGACATCCTTGCTCAGCGCAAGTGCGCGGCACAGGTGTGTAGGGCCGGACGGTTACGGAGGGCGCCGCGATGCGATCGAGCGGAATGGCCAACGGCGCGCGACCCTCGACGTCGAACGAGGCGTCGGCGACTACCGACGCGCCGGCTTACCTCGCGCAGCTCTCGGCCAACGCGCGTACGGAGAGCGTGTTCGAGTCGATCGACGGCGAGTTCCCGACGCGACTCGATGATGCGGGTGAGGCTGCGATCGTCGTGCTCGTTCCGCTTCGCGTGCGTGTCCGCGTCGAAACCGACGATGCGGTCGGGATCGCCGACGTCGACGTTCGTTGCGCGCCGGCCACCGTGGACGTCGTGCTCCAGCCGACTTGGGATCTCGCGATCGAGCTGCGCGACTTCTCCGGTCCTCCTCCCGCTTCCATCCTCATCCAGGTCGACGGCAACGACGTCGCCGCGGAACAGGGAGTCGACGCGCTCTATCGCGCGCGCGGACTGGCTCGAACGTCCGACGTCCGCATTCCCGTTCGCACGGTGTTCGATCCGGACTTGCGCGCTTGGATCGTTCCGAGTGTCCGCGCCGTCCTTCCTCCCGACGAGGGGCGCGAGCGCCGCATCGAACTCCGCTTCAACGAAGTCGTCGCGTGCAGCGTGAGCGGGACCCTTCGCGACGCGGTGACGTACGAGCCCGTGGACGCGCGCATCGCGATCCGTTGCGCGAGTGGCTTGCCGATTCCCGACGCATTCGCGTTCGAAGGCCGCTTCACGGCACGCTTGGTCCCGGGTG
>JAEUIB010000871.1 GCA_016795255.1 Planctomycetota bacterium | reverse complement strand
GCTGCTCGTCGCGTTGGCGTTCGCGGGCTGGGTGGGTCTCGCGCGGCTCGATCGGCGGACCGACGCGGTGGTCGGCGTCCGCGTGCGAGCCGGACTCGATCGGCCGCGGCCGGCGGTGCGCGCGCTGCGGTTCGTCGCGGTCGCGGTCGGTGCGATCGCCGCCGTGGGCGTCGCGATCGCGCCGATGCAGCGCTTCCTGCCGGTCGACGACGCGCGCGGCGCGGCCGATTGCGTGATCGTGCTGGACGTGTCGCGCTCGATGTCGGCGGAGGACGTCGCGCCGAGTCGCCTCGAGCGCGCGCGTGCGTTGGTGCATGAACTCGTCGCGATGCGGAGCGACGCGCGGTTCGCGCTGATCACGTTCGCCGGCGACGCGCGGCTGGTCGTGCCGCTGACGCGCGATCACGCGTCGTTCCACGCACTCTTGGACGAGGTCGACCCGAACGCGCAGCGGCGCGGCGGCACGGAGTTCGCGCTCGCGCTGGAGACCGCGTTGGCGGCTCTCGTGCGCACGCGGGCCGCGGACGTCCCGGCGTCGATCGTGTTGATCAGCGACGGCGAGGACCTCGGGGGGCGCGGGGCCGAGGCGGCCCGCGCCTGCGCGCGCAGCGGCGTGACGGTGTCGTGCGTCGGGCTCGGTTCGGAACTCGGCGCGAAGATCCCGCTGCCCGCGGAGCGACCGGGTGCTCCTCGAACGTTCTTGCGCGATGCCGCCGGGAACGACGTCGTGACGGCGTTCGATGCGCGCGGGCTCGACGCGATCGCGCGGGCCGGGGGCGGCCGTTTCGTCGATGGCAACGGCGAGTTGGCTGACGTCGTGCAGGCGACCGGGACGCAAGCGATCCCGACCGCGGATGGGTCGGCCGACGTGGATCGGACGCGCGACGTCTCCGCGATCGTGCTCGCGTGTGCGCTGATCGCGTGCGCCGCGTGGTGGCTCGAGGCCGCGCTGGCGGAACGGAGCCTGCGATGAACGCGACGCTCGCGGGGATCGTCGTGCTGGCGACGGCGACGTTCGCGTCGGCGCTGGACGCGTATCGCGCCGGGCGCTTCGAGCACGCGGCGGCCGAGTTCCGCGCCGACATCGAGCGGCGCGGCGACGACGCCCCCGCGGAGTCGTTCGCGAACCTGGCGCTGGCGTCGCTGCGCGCCGGGGCGCTGACCGACGCCGAGCAAGCGGCGCGCACCGCGGCCGAGCGGGATCCGGACGGCTTCACGGGTTTCGCGCGCTTCGTCGACGGCAGCGTCGCGTTCGCGCGCTGCGATCAGTCGCTGGCGCAGGCGAGCGGACCGGAAGCCGAGAGCTTCGCGCTCGACATCGCGCTGGCGCAGGCCGTCCGCGCGCGCGACGCGTGGCGGGACGCGGCGCGGTCGCGCAGCGATTGGCCGGAGGCGCGGCGCAACGTCGAGCGCGCGTTGCGTCGGATCGACGAGCTCGAGCGCATGAAGCGCGAACGCGAGACCCCGCCGCCGGAGCGCGAGCCCGATCCGCCGCCGGCGAACGATCCGTTGGCCGCGGATCGCGATCCGCAGGCGACGGCGGACGAACTGCCGCCGGAGCGCGTGCTCGACCTGCTGCCGCGACTCGCCGCGAAGGAGCGCGAGAAGCGGCTGCTGCGCGCCAAGGCGCGCGCGACGCGGCCGGCGACCGGGGAGCGAGACTGGTGAGCCGCATCGCTGCGTGGGTCGTGCTCGCGTGCGTCGCACTCGTCGGCGCGACGGCGCCGGCGGCGCCGGTCGGCGATCCGCGCGCGTTCGTCGCCCTCGACGCCGGCACGCGCTCGGTGTTCGTCGGCCAGTCGTTCGACGTCACGCTGCGGATCGGCATCGAGCCGACGCTGCTGCGCGATCATCTCGTGCCGGTGTTCCAACGCGCCGCCGACGTCCCCGTGCGCGTGACGGCGCCCGATCTGGCGAACGGCGACCGCGAAGGCCGCAGCATCACGAGGATCGAGCCGTCCGGCGACGTCGCGACGCTCGGGCTCGGGGACGAGGTCGCCCGCGCGGCGCGCGTCGGATCCCGCATCGTCGACGGGCGGCCGTACGCGGTGTTCGAGCTCCGGTTCCGCTTGGTCGTCGCGTCGGCCGGCGCTTGCTCGTTCGCGGCGCCGCGGCTCGAGTTCGCGTCGGCGACGCGCTTCGACGAGGACTTGTTCCAAGGCCGCGTGCCGGTCGATCGCGTCGAGGCGACCGTCGACGGCGAGGCCGAGACCGTCCAAGTGCTCGCGCTGCCGCGCCAAGGCGTCCCGGACACGTTCCGCGGTGCGATCGGTCGCGTGACGTTGGACGTCACGACGGAGGCGCACGAGGTCGCGGTCGGCGAAGAGTTCACCGTGTCCGTGACGCTCGGTGGCGACGGCGCGTCCGACGCCGCGCCCGACTCCGCGGGGCCGCCCGATTGGACGCAATTCGTCGGCTTCCACGTTCGCGGCGTGCTCGAGCACCGCGAGGCCGCGACGCGACGGTTCGACGTGACGTTGGTGCCGACGTCGACGGCGCTGACCGCGATTCCCGCGCTGCGCTACGCGTCGTTCGATCCGACCGACGGCGGCACGTACGTCGAAGTCGCGTCGCGTCCGGTGCCGTTGACGGTGCGCGCGGCCGCGTCCGGCGCGACGACGCTCGGCGGCGCGGCGCAGGCCGATGGGGCGTCGGAACGCGATGCGGGCCGAACGCGCGACGAGCTTCGCGGCGTCGATCCGGCGTGGTGGGTCGTCGGTGGACTCGCGGTCATCGCTTTCGCCGTGGTGCTGCGCAGCGTGCGGCGCGTCGAGCCGACCGCCGACGGAGTCGGCCGAGTCTCCCGGATCGACGAGGGCAAGCGGACTGCGCAGGCGGCGCGCGTCGAGCTCGCGCGACCTCCGATCGACGCCGCTGCGCAGCGCGCTCGGTGCGAAGAGCGTTTGGGCGAAGACGCAGAGCGCGCGGTCGTCGCGTATCTCGCTGCAACGATGCGCGTGCCGGAGGCCGCGGTGCACGG
>JAEUIB010000844.1 GCA_016795255.1 Planctomycetota bacterium | reverse complement strand
TGCCGGGACTCGCCGCGGGCAGCACGAGGCGCCACGCGGTCTGCCAGCGGCTCGCGCCGAGGGCCTCGCTCGCCGCGCGCAGCGCCTTCGGCACGTTCGACATCGAGTCCTCGGCCACCGTGAACACGATCGGGATCACCGCGAAGCCGAGCGCGATGCCGACGATCACGCAGTTGCGCGGGTCGTAGGCCAGCTCGAACGTCTTCACCAGCCAGCTCTTCAGGTCGCCGTCGAACAGCGTCTGCTCGAGCGGTCCGGCGGCGAGCCACGCGAGGCCGACGCCGGCGCCGAGGAACGGCACGAGGAACAGCACCTCGCGGCCGAACGCGACGCGATTGCGCACGCGCTGCGGCAGCCGCGAACTGACGAACGCCGCGAGCACGATCGTCAGCGGCAACGCGAGCAGCAGTCCGACGGTGTGGCCCATGTCCGAATCGACTGCGGGCGACAACCACAACCCGGCGAGGAATCCGACGACGACCGACGGCAGAGCGCCCATCAGTTCGACCGTCGGCTTGACGATCGAGCGCGCCTTCGGGGTCGCGAACTGGCTGACGTACAGCGCCGCGAGGATCGCGAGCGGCGCCGAGAACAACATCGCGTACAGCACGCCCTTCAGCGAGCCGAAGATCAGCGGCACGAGCGAGTACTTCGGCTCGTAGTCGTCGGAGCCGCCGGTCGACTGCCAGACGAAGTCGGGCTCGTCGTAATTCTCGTACAGCACCGGCGCGAACAGCGCGGCGAGCGAAACGTCGGCGTGGTCGGCGTCGACGCGCCACGCATTCAGTGTTCCGTCGGCGTCGATCGCGACCACGCCGTCGGCCTTCGGCGCGTAGCCGATCGCCGCGAACGCCGCGCCGGTCCGCCCGAGGTCGGAGATGATCCGTTGCGTCGTCGAGTGCTCGACGCGCAGCGCTCCGCTGCGCGCGGCCGCGAGGAAGCACTTGTTGCGCTGCGACGGCATGAAGTCGGCGACGGCGGAATCGAACGCGTCGAACTCACGCACGCGCGTCAGCGTGCGAGCCGACGACGGCCCGCTGCGGATCCCCTGCCAGCCCGAGACGCGCCCGTCGGCCGAGCCGACCAGCAGCGTCTGGCCGCCAAACACCCACGACAGCGCGGAAACGGGCTCCGACGATCCGGAGTCGAGGTTCTCCTTCAGCGTCGCGTCGGCCTTGTCGAGGTCGAACAGGAAGAACCGGCCGTCCGCGAAGCCGACGGCGGCGTGATCGGCCGAGCCGGTCAGTGCGACGGACGTGATCGACTTGCCGGCGACGAGTTCGGACACGTCGCCGAACTTCGGCGAAGTCCCGATGCCCTTCGCGCGCCGCGTCGCGAACTTCAGGCGGTCCTTGGCGGCCGCGACGATCGTCACGCGATTGCCGTCGGACGACAGCGCGATGCGTTCGATCGGAGCGCCGTCATCGTGCATCGGCACCGCGAACTGCCACGCGACGCTCGCGTCCTGGCCGACGCGCTTGCCGTCGGCGAAGCGGGGCTCGAACGCGATGCCCGCGACGAGCACGCGGCCGTCGGACGTCCCGGCCGCGAACACCGGCGCTTCGTGCGCGACGACGCCGGTCGTGATCGTCGCGGCGCCGAGCCCGTCGAGCGCGACGTCGACGTCGGCATTGCCGCCGACGAGATCGAGGATGCGGAGCGTCCCCGCGTCGGTGAGCATCACGGGGCGCTGCCCGTACTCGTCGATGGCGACCGCGAGCGCCTTCGCGCCGCCGGTCACCGCGGGGCGCGTCGTCACGAGCTCCGCGCTGGAGCCGAGGAACAACGGCACGGCTTCGCCGAACACGAACGCGAAGATGCCGAACACCGCGAGGATGATCAGCAGGCCGCCGGTCGTGATCGTGCCGGCGATGATCTTGTCGAGGCGGCGCAGACGCTTGATGCGCGCGCGCGCCTGCGGAGTGTCCGCGAACGCGTGGTGTTCGGGTCGAGGTGGCGGAGGGGCGAGAGTCGTCACCGATCGGGTCCTCGTCGGCAAGTCGGCGGAAGCGTCGCGCCGGATCCACCGCGATTCGTCGTCGCGGGGATCCGGCGCGAAGTCGGATCAACGAACTGCGCGCGACGTCGAGGTCACTGCAGCTTCTTCAGTTCCTCGGCCGCGAGTTCGGCCGGCAGCGGCAGGTAGCCGTCCTTGGCGACGATCTCCTGGCCTTCCTTCGACAGCACGAAGGTGAGGAACTCCTTGATGACCGGATCGAGCGGCTTGCCCGGCGCGCGGTTGACGTACACGAGCAGGTTGCGCGCGAGCGGATAGTCGCCGCTGACGCAGTTCTCGAGGTTCGCGTCGAACGTCTTGCCGCCCTTCTTCTCGGACAGCTTCAGCGCCTTGACGTTCTCGGTCTTGTAGCCGATGCCCGAGTAGCCGATCGCGAAGCGATCTTCGGCGACGCCCTGGACGACGGCCGACGAACCCGGCTGTTCCTTGACCAGGTTGCGGAAGTCGCCCTTCTTCAGCGCGTGCTCCTTGAAGTAGCCGTACGTGCCCGACGCCGAGTTGCGGCCGAACATCGAGATGCGCGCGTCCTTGTAGTCGCCGGTGAGGCCCAGGTGTCCCCACGTGTCGATCGGCGGCAGGCCGCGCTTGTTCGTGTTCGAGAACACGGCGTCGACTTCTTCGAGCGAGATCTGGTCGAGCGGGCAGTCCTTGTGGACGAACACCGCGAGCGCGTCGAGGCAGGTCGCGATCTCGAGCGGCTTGTAGCCGAACTTCGCTTCGAACGAGTCGATCTCTTCGCCCTTCATCGGGCGCGACATCGGGCCGAGCTGCGCGGTGCCTTGCTCGAGAGCGGGCGGAGCGGTGCTCGAGCCCTTGCCCTCGACCTGGACCTTCACTCCGGCGTGGTAGCGCGCGAAGCCTTCGGCCCACAGCGTCATGAGGTTGTTCATCGTGTCCGAGCCGATGCTGTTCAGCGTGCCCTTCAAGGCTTCGCCGGACTTCTCGTACGGACGCAGATCGCCGGTGCCGTCGTTCGCATCGAGTCGGGTCGTCGCGAACAGAGCGCACAGCGTGGCGGCGGCGCTCGTGGACAGGAGCAGTGCCTTCTTCATGGTCGATTCCTCGTTGGAGATGCGGATGCGTCGCATCCGCGGACGGTCGTGGACGGGATCAGCCGAAGCGACCGGTGACGTAGTCCTCGGTCTCTTTGCGCTGGGGATTCGTGAAGATCTGGTCGGTCTTGCCTTCCTCGACCAGCACTCCGTTCAGGAAGAACGCGGTGCGGTCGGAGACGCGCGCCGCCTGATGCATCGAGTGCGTGACGATGACGATCGTGTAGCGCTCGCGCAGGTCGTGGATCAGGTCTTCGATCTTGGCCGTCGAGATCGGATCGAGCGCGGACGCGGGCTCGTCCATCAACAGCACTTCGGGGCTCGTCGCCAGCGCGCGCGCGATGCAGAGGCGCTGTTGCTGGCCGCCCGAGAGGCCGAGCGCCGACTCGTGCAGACGGTCCTTCGCTTCGTCCCACAGCGCGGCGCGGCGCAGGCTCGTCTCGACGATCTCGTCGAGCAGCGCGCGGTTCTTGACGCCCTGGATGCGGAGGCCGTACGCGACGTTCTCGAAGATCGACTTCGGGAACGGGTTGCTCTTCTGGAAGACCATGCCGACGCGGCGGCGCAGGATCTCGACCTCGACGTCGCGGTGGTAGAGGTCCTCACCGTCCAGCGTCAGCTTGCCCTCGATCCGCACGCCGTCGATCAGGTCGTTCATGCGGTTGATGCAGCGCAGCAGCGTGGACTTGCCGCAGCCGGACGGACCGATCAGCGCGGTGACCGAGCGCTCGTGGATCGTCAGGTCGACGTCGAACAGCGCCTGCTTCGCGCCGTACCAGAGGTTCGCCTTGTCGACGCGGATCTTCGGCGCGTGCTTCGTGACGTCGCGCGGATCCTGCGCGGCGCCGATGACGTGGCCCTTCGTCGGCAGCACGTCGGGCAAGCGGGTCTCTGGGCCGGACAGTGCGGCGTCGATCCGGTTCTGGCTCTCGTTCGCCATGCGCAGGTTGACCATCGGCTTCCTCGCGACCCGGTGGATGGGGTTGGTCGCGCCTCACGAAGCGGAAGGATGGACCTGCAACATCAAGATCCGGTCAAGGCATGGTGGGGCCTTCGTGAATCACGACGGGTAGCCGTAAAACACTGTGCAAAATCGAGTTTTGAACCTCGGAAGACGCCCCTCAGTCGATCGCTGGCGGCGTGCTCGTCCCGCCCGTGCCGTGCGAACCGCCGGTCAGCGTCAGCGTCCCGTCGTTCGCGACGTCGATGCGGTTGCTCTTGAACGTGCAGTCGACGGCGTCGGTCGTCGGACCGCCGTTGTCGAGGCCCTCGGCCGAGCATCCCGTCGCCTTGCACTTCGTCAGCGTCACGGCGCCCGACGTGCTCTCGACGTCGAAGCCGTCGCGCACGCAGTTCGACACCGTGCACGACGTGAGCGCGAGCACGCTGCCGTCGACGCTTCGAACGCCTTCACCCCAATCCGCGATCGTGACTTTCTCGAGCGACACGTCGGTCGAGCCGTCCGCGAACACGCACGGCTCGAGGTCGCGACCTCCGCGCTTGAACGAACTCGACCGAACGTCGACGCCCGTGGAGTCGGTGACGGACAAGCCCATGCTCGACACGTCCGTGACCGAGCACTTCTCGATCGTCGCTTCGGAGGACGACGTGAGGACGAGAGCCGACGATTGGAACGAGAGGTTCGCGAACGAACAGCCCGTGACCGTGACGAAACCCGAGTCGTCGACGGTGATCCCGTGCCCGGCGCTGTCGCGGAACGAACACTTCTCGACCGTCAGCGAGTTCCCGACGTGTCGGATCCCGGGACCGACGAGCGCGCGGAACTTGCAGTTCCGCACGACGAGGCCCGGATTGGTCGAAACGTCGTCGGAATCGATGCCACCGCCCGCAGCGCTTCCCTCGAACACGCACTTGTCGAACACGACGTCGATCGTGTCGGTCAGAACGGCGCACGCGCCGAGCGACGATCGGAACGTGCATTTCTCGATCCGCGAGCCCCCGCTCGACGCCAGCACGATGCCGTTGGCATTGCCGATGAACGTGCACTTGCTGACCACCGCGAAGCTCTGGGCCAGGCGAATCCCGGCCGCCTCGTTCCCGATCAGCGTGCAACCCGAAACGATGGTGTCCAAGCCGGTCGAGCGGATGCCGTCGCCGGCATCGGCCAACACGGTTGCCGCATTGCGGATCGTCAAGTCGCGGATCGTGACTCCGTCCGCCTGGTTCACGATCGCTGCGCCGAGTTCGAGCCCGGTGACGACGCGCGCGTCGAGGATCACGTTGCCGACGCCGCGGATCGTCAAGCTGTCGAGCGTCGACGGGATCAGCACCGCCTCGTGGTACACGCCGGTCTTCAGCAGGATCGTGTCGCCGGCGTCCGCGATCTGCAGCGCGGTGGTCAACGACGTGATCGAGCTCGTCGGCGACACGGTGATCGTGCCTGCGTCGGACACGGACGACAGCATCGAAGCCGTCAGCAAGACGGCGCACGGCAGGTTTCGCATGGGACTCGCTCCGGGTACCCGACGCGCGCGCAGGATCAGGGCGTCGTGGTCGCGGGACGATACCCGTGGCTCGAGCCGGCGTAACGCCGGGCCCGGGGGAGGGCGGGGCAGACGCGGTGAATCCGGTCAGGCGCGCGGCAACGTCACGGTGAACGTCGTGCCGACGCCTTCCTCGCTCTTCACCGAGACCGTGCCGCCGTGGGCGCGCACCGCGTGCTTGACGATGGCGAGGCCCAGGCCCGTTCCGCCCATGTCGCGCGACCGCGACGGGTCCACGCGATAGAACCGCTCGAACACGCGCGGCAACGCCTCCTGGGGGATGCCGACGCCGGTGTCCTCGACCGCGACCGACACGGTGTCCGCGTCGACGGCGAATCGGATCCGGACCTCGCCGCCGTCGGGCGTGTACTTGACGGCGTTCTCGATCAGGTTCGTGAAGACCTGCTCGAGCCTCTGCCGGTTGCCCGGCACGGTGCAGCGCTCGGGGTCCGCGGCCGCGACGTCGAGTTTGAGCCGCTTGCGCTCCGCCGCGCTGCCGAGCGCCGAAGCGACCGACCGCACGACGCCGACCAGCGAGACCGGCGCAGTCTGCATGCGATCGCCTTCGGTCTCGATGCGCGACAGCTCGAGCAGGTCCGCGACGATCGCCATCAGCCGTTCGGAGTTGCGTTGTGCGACCGCGACGAACTTCGCACGTGTCGCTTCGTCGAGGTCGTGATCGGCCAGCGTCTCGATCGAGCCGAGGATCGACGCCAGCGGCGTGCGGATCTCGTGCGACACGTTGGCGACGAAGTCGATGCGCATCTGCTCGAGCCGACGCAC
>JAEUIB010000821.1 GCA_016795255.1 Planctomycetota bacterium | reverse complement strand
CTCCCGGTTCTTCGGATGATCGAGCACGAACACGTCGGCCTGATCGTGGAGATAGAAATCGAGCTGAGCCCCGAGCTTGTAGTTGTCGGCGACGACGATGGGGCGGCCACCGGCGGGCGGCGCGACCAATCGCGCGCGCGTCGCAGCGGCGGTCTCGTCCCAGCCGGCGAACGGATCGACGAACGCATCGATGCCGAGTGCGTTGGTCGCGAGCTCGAACATCGCGACGATCACGACCGCCGCTGCGCAGCTCGGCAAGGCGACCGCGACGACGCGCCGGAACGCGGCCGCGCCGGCATCGCGGAACGCACGGAGCGCCGGCACGACGTACGGCACGAGCGGCAGGAAGCCGACGGCCGTCCACAGCACCGTCGTGTGCTCGCGATCCGTGATCGGACTGAGCACGAGGAACGGGCCGATGTGCGTGATCGTGAACGCGATCGCGAGCGCCGCGGCCGCATCCCCCGCACGCGCGCGCCGAGCCGCGGCGACGAACGCACCGAGGTAGCCGAACCACAGCGGACCGGACGTCACCGCGATCTGTCCGAGCACGTGCTCGACCAGCCCGTTCCACGAGAAGCCCTCGCCGTGGCGACCTTGACCCTGGTAGCGCAGCGGCGCCCAATCGAGTTGGACGTTGTGGATCAACACCGGCAGGAAGCCCGGCAGCAGCGCGAGCAGGCACAGCCACGGTCCGGGGCTGCGCAGGCGCTCGCGACCGCCGCGCGACGCGATCAGGAACAGTCCGACCGACGCCGGCAGCAGCACCGCGCGCAGATGTGTCGACAGCGCCAACGCTCCGCACGCGCCGGCCAGGATCCACGCGCGCTTCGCGTCGGTCCGCAGCGCGGATTGCAGCGCGACGAGCGCCGCCAGCGTGAACACCTGCAGCGGCGTGTCCGGGATCGCGAGCACGCCGTGGAACGTCAGGCCGAGCGACACCAATCCGATGCCGACCGCGGCGACGCCGTCCTGGTCGCCGACGAGCGGCCGCGCGAGCCGCCACAGCAACCACGGGATCAGCGCGCCGAGCGCGAGGAACGCCGCGCGGACGCCGAACGTCGTGTCGCCGAACAGCGCGGTGCCGATGCGCACCAGCCCGGCCGTCATGAACGGATGGTCGGCGTACGCCCAATCGAGGCGTTGCGCGCACTGCCAGTAGAACGCTTCGTCGCCGAACAGTCCGAGTCGCGCGGCCGCGACGGACTTCGCCACCAACAACGCCAGCGCGAGGGCGACGACGACGCGGTTCACTGCGGACGAGTCTCGGCGCCCGCCTTCGGCCGGAACAGACGCGAGCGGTACAGCCCGGTCCGCTGCAGCAGGAACTGCAGCATCGTCCACACCGTGTGCCAGCCGTAGCGCATGCTGCGCGTGAAGTCGATCGACGACGCTTCGGAGAAGTACCGCGTCGGCACCGGCACGTCGCCGATGCGGAACCCGAAGTGCACGCACTGCGCGATGAACTGCGAGTCGAACACGAAGTTGTCCGAGTTGTTCTCGAACGGCACCGTCTCGAGCACCTCACGCGTGTACGCGCGCATGCCGGTGTGTGCGTCGCCGATGTTCTGGCCGAGGCAGACGTTCTCGCCGAACGTCAGGATCCGGTTCGCGAGGTACTTCCACCACGGCATGCCGCCGGACAGGGCTTCGCGCCGCGTCCGGATGCGCGAGCCGAGCACGACGTCGCAGATCCCGAGTCGCAGGAACGTGATCATCGCGTCGATGACGCGCCCGTCGTACTGGTAGTCGGGATGCAGCATCACGACGACGTCGGCGCCGCGCTTCAGCGCTTCGCGGTAGCAGGTCTTCTGGTTCGCGCCGTACCCGCCGTTCTTCTCGTGGACGATGACGTCGATGCCGAGCGCTCGCGCCTTGGCGACCGTGCCGTCGCGGGACACGTCGTCGACCAGCAGCACGTCGCTCGCGTACTGCTTGGGAATGTCCCGCCAGGTGCGTTCGACCGTGTTCTCGGCGTTGTACGCCGGCATGACGATCAGCACTTTGCGAATGGGGCGTTCGTGGACGTCGAGCGAGTCGATTCTCAAGGCTTTGCGTGTCCTGGTGACCAAGAGGCCGGCACCTCCCACGGATCCGTCGCGGCGGCATTCCATCGGATCCGACGCGGCGAGACAAGCGCGGAGGCGGGCCGTGCGAAGCATGGCCGTCGACGGCCGACCGGAGTTCGTGGCGCGGCCGGAACTGCCTCTTCCGTAGCGCGACACGTCTGCACTAGAGTGCCACGGTTCGTA
>JAEUIB010000772.1 GCA_016795255.1 Planctomycetota bacterium | reverse complement strand
AGAAGGTGCTCGCGCACGCGAAGGGCAACAAGAGTGAAGCGGCGCGCATCCTCGGCATCGCGCGCACGACGCTCGACCGCAAGCTCGCGTCGTACGGCCTCGACCCGACCGGCTGACGCCATCGCGGTCGGAATGCGTGAGGAACGCGGTCAGAACGCGTTCAGGGCGGTGATCACCGCGTCCTGGTGCTCGCGCGGCATCTCGGGATAGATCGGCAGCGACAGGATCTCGCTGACCGCTCGCTCCGCTTCGACGGGACGCGGTCGTCCGACCATCAGCGGCTCGAACGCCGTCATGCGGGACAGCGCGCGCGGGTAGTGGATCAGCGTTTCGATGCCGCGTTGCGCGAGGTGAGCTCGCAACGCGTCGCGCCGCTCGCAGCGCACGACGAATTGGTGCCACACGTGATGCGCGCCGTCGCGCTCGCGCGGCAGCGTGATGCGCGGATTCGTGACTTCGGCGTGATAGCGAGCCGCGTGCGTGCGGCGGCGTGCGTTGTCGGCGTCGAGGCTCCGCAATCGCACGCGCAGCATCGCCGCGTGGAGTTCGTCGAGTCGCGCATTGATGCCGGGCTCGACGACGTCGTAGCCGTCGACGAGTCCGTACGTGCGCAGCCGCTTCATGCGTTCCGCGAGCGCCGCGTCGTTCGTCGTCAGCGCGCCGCCGTCGCCGATCGCGCCGAGGTTCTTCGTCGGATAGAAGCTGAACGCGGCCGCGACGCCCATCGACCCCGCCAGGCGTCCGCGATCGCGTGCGCCGTGAGCTTGCGCGGCGTCTTCGAGCCACGGGATGCCCGTGCCCTTCAGCGCCGCCGCCAGCGCGTCGACGTCCGCGCACTGCCCGTAGAGGTGGACCGGCACGACGAGTCGGGTGCGGTCGGTGATGCACGCCCGCAGCGAGTCGGGCGTCATCGTGAAGTGCACCGGATCGATGTCGGCGAACACCGGGCGCGCGCCGACCGCGACGACCGCCATCGCCGTCGGCGCCGCGGTCAGCGCCGGCACGACGATCTCGTCGCCCGCGCCGACGCGCAACGCGAGGAACGCGACCTGCAGCGCTTCGGTCGCCGAGCCGACGCCGATGCAGTGCGCCGCACCGCAGGCGCGCGCGAACTCGTCCTCGAACGCGCGGACCTCCGGCCCGAGGATGTACGTGCCGCGATCGAACACGCGGGCGACGGCGGCCAGCAGCTCCTCGCGCTTGGCGACGACGGCGGCCTTCAGATCGTGGAACGGTTGCATGCGGGTCCTCGCGGAACGGAGCGGAGGCGCGTCACACGTACCGCGCGAGGTGCTCGCGGTAGTACGCGATCGTGCGCGACAACCCCTCGCGCAGCGGGGTCGTCGGGCGCCAGCCGAGATGCTCGTGGATCTTCGCGTACGTGCCGTAGATCGAGCCGATGTCGATGCGCTTCTTCTCGGGCGGCCACGCGACGAGGCGCATCGCGCCCGCGCCGGCGAGCTCGACGAGCAGCGCGGCCAGGTCCTTCAGCGCGATCGGATCGTCGCCCGCGAGGTTGTAGATCTCGCCGTTGCCGCGCTCCGACGCCGCGGCGCGCAGGAACGCGCCGACGACGACGTCGACGAAGTTCAGGTCGCGCAGCTGCGAGCCGTCGCCGAACACGTCGATCGTCGCGCCCTCGACGACCTTGCGCACGAACCACGCGATGAAGCCCTGGCGGTTGTGGCGCACGAGCTGGCGCGGACCGTAGGTGTTCGTCAGCCGCAACGACACCGCGCGGATGCCGTACACGCGCGAATACAGCACGTGGTACTGCTCGCCGGCGACCTTGTTGATGCCGTTGACGTCGACCGGATGGATCGGGTGGCGCTCGTCGACCGGCAGGTACTCGGGCCGGCCGTACTGCTGGCGCGAGCCCGCGAACACGACTTTCACGTCGCGATTGTGCGCGCGGCACGATTCGAGCAGCGACAACTGCGCGCGGCAGTTGATGTCCAGGTCGGTGATCGGATCGACCATGCTGTCGATGTGGCTGACTTGGCCGGCGAGGTTGAAGATCACGTCGCGGCCGAGCACGTAATGGTCCATCGCGTCGCGGTCGCGGACGTCGACGACGACGACTTCGAGGTGCTTCTCGAGACCGGCGACGTTGAAGCGGTTGCCGCCGTAATCCGGCAACAGCGAATCGAGCAACGTCACGCGGGCGCCGAGCGTCACGAGCCGGTGCGCGAGGTT
>JAEUIB010000642.1 GCA_016795255.1 Planctomycetota bacterium | reverse complement strand
GACGAAGCGCGATGGACCGCATTCCCGCGAGCGACTGGGACGATTGGCGCTGGCAGACGCGACATCGCGTCCGCTCGGTCGCCGCGTTGCGTGCGCAGGTTCCGGCACTGGCCGGACTCGCGGTCGCCGACGCGGAGCTGGAGCGCGAATTCCCGGTCGGCGTCACCCCGTACTACCTGTCGCTGGCGGATCCGTCGGACCCGGCGGACCCGATCCTGCGCCAAGTGTTGCCGATCGCCGACGAAGCCGAGCGCGCCGAGCAGGAGTCCGCGGACCCGTTCCACGAGGAGCAGTTGGCTCCGGTGCCGGGCATCGTCCATCGCTATCGGGACCGCGCGCTCGTGATCCCGACGAACTTCTGCGCGACGTTGTGCCGCCACTGCTTCCGCAAGCGGACGTGGGCCGACGGGTTCTTCATGCTGAGCGAGGCGCAATTGGTCGCCGCGGCCGGCTACGTGCGCGCGCATCCCGAGATCCGCGACGTGCTGATCACCGGCGGTGATCCGGTGCACTTGTCGATGCATGCGCTGGCGCTGCTGCTGCGCGAACTCCGCGCGTGCGCGAACGTCGAGGTGCTGCGCATCGCGACGCGCGTTCCCGTGACGCTGCCGCAGCGCGTCGACGACGAGTTGCTCGACGTGCTCGCGGCCGCGCGACCGCTGTGGTTGATCACGCACTTCAACCACGCGCGCGAAGTCAGCCCGGCCGCTGCGCACGCGCTGCGTCGGTTGATCGACCGCGGCATCACCGTGCAGAACCAGACCGTTCTGCTGCGCGGCGTCAACGACTCGACGCAAGCGCAGATCGACCTCGGCCGTGCGCTGCTCGCGCTCGGGGTCCGGCCGTATTACCTGCATCTCGCGGATCCGGTCGCCGGCGCCGGTCACTTCCGGCTGCCGATCGAGCGCGGCATCGAGATCGTGCGAGGCATGTACGGCAAGATCGCGGGGTTCGGGATCCCGCGGCTCGTCGTCGATCTGCCGGGCGGCAAGGGCAAGGTCCCGCTGACGCCCGATTTCGTCGTCGAACGCCAGGGCGACGACGTGTGGTTCGAGAGCCCGATCGACGGCTCGGCCGTCCGCTATCGCAACCCGAAGGGTGGCGAGGACGCGGGCTGATCCGGCGAACTCGCGTCCTCGGCCTGCGACGGCGCAAGGCAGCGCGACGCGTCGCTCTCGCGCGGGGCAGGTCCGCCGTCATCGTGCCGGCGTGCAGAATGCCGTGACCCGATCGGCGCTCTGCGGCACTGGTCCGATGACCCATGGAACCACGCCCCGACGACCTCGACGATCTGATCGCCCACGAGCCGTACGTGCGAGCCCTCGCGCGCAGGCTCGTGCTCGACGGCGTGCGCGCCGACGACGTGGTCCAGCAGACGTGGCTCGCGGCGCTGTGCGCGGACCGGTCGCGAATCGTGTCCGTGCGCGGTTGGCTGGCCGCGATCGTGCGTCGCGTCGCGTCGACGATGCGCCGGGCCGAGGCTCGGACGGAGCGGCGCGAGCGGCTCGCCGCGCGGCCGGAGGTCGACGCTCCGGCGGACGACGCGCGAGCCCGCGAGGATGCGCGGCGCGCGGTCGTCGACGCGGTGTTCGGGCTCGACGAGCCGTGGCGCACGACGTTGGTCCTGCGCCATCTCGACGGCGTCCCGCAGCGCGAGATCGCGCGGCGCATGAACGTGCCGATCGAGACCGTCCACTCGCGCCTGCGCCGGGGTCTCGAGTTGTTGCGCCAGCGGCTCGACGCCGAGCGTGACCGTCGCGCGTGGCTGCTCGGTCTGGTCCCGTTCGCCGCGCAACCGGGCACCGTGCCGCTCGCGGTGCTCACGTCCGCCGTCCTGCAAGGAGCGCTCGCCATGTCCGTGGGCTTCAAATCCGTCGTCGCCGCCGTCACGATCGCGGCCGGGTGTTTGTGGTTCGCCGCGTCGGACCCGACGCACGTCGAACCACCGCACTCGAGCGTGATCTCGCAGCACGCGGGCGACGCCGGAACGTCGCGCGACGCCGAGCCCGAGATCGCTGCGGATGCAGCGACGCGCAGCGTGATCGGTGGCGATGCCGAACCGACCTCGACGTCGGGTTCCGCGGGCGCGCTGACGCCGACGACGGGAATCATCGAAGTCACGGTGCGCACCGCCGAGTCGCCCGCGGATCCGAACGTCGTCGTCCAAGTCGCGCCGAGGATCGATCGCGTGTCGCGTCCGGCGCGAGCGCGGACGACGGGTGGCGTCGCGCGCTTCGAAGGGCTCGAGCCGGGGACGTACACCGTCTCGACCGACCGCTTCGTCGAGACGACGGGCGTCGTCGAAGCCGGCGCCGTGCTGTCCGTCACGCTCGACACGACGAGCGGATACCGCATCACCGGTCGGGTGCTGGACGAGCGCGGGGCCGGCGTCAGCGGCGCCACGATCAGCCTGTCGCGGTTCGGTCAGTGGCAGGAGGGATTCGACGTCGGGCTCTCGGGCGCGGACGGCGCCTACGTGATCGACGGCGTCGGGATCGGTGTCCACGTCGGCGCGACGAAGGCGGGCTTCGCGGCGTCACGGATGCGCTTCGTGTTCGCCGGTCGCGGCGAGCGGCGGGGCGACATCGATCTCGTGCTGCGTCCGTCCGGTGGGGCGATCGCGGGTCGCGTGACCGACGCGACCGGAGAGCCGATCGTCGGCGCACGGATCGTCGTCGACGCCGACGGGATCTTGGCCGAGACTCGCGACGACGGGACACCGCATCTCGAAGTGTTCGAGCGTTTCGCGTGGAGCGCCGAGGATGGCTCGTTCCACGTCGACGGACTGGTCGCCGGACCTCACAAGGTCGTGATCCGCGCGCCGGGGTTCGAACCGTTCGTCGCCACGTGCGAAACACGAGCCGGCGAGACGACGAGGGTGGACGCGAGTCCGAGGAAAGGTGCGGTGATCGTCGGAACGGTTCGCCGAGCGGACGGAGCACCTGCGGCCGACCTCCCGGTCACCGCTGGTCCCGACGGCGTGGTCAGTGAGTCGTCGACCGTGAACAGCGCCGCGGACGGGTCGTTCCGCTTGGAATCGCTGCCCGCTGGCCGAATCGTCGTGTTCGCCGGCGATCCGACGCGCGGCACCGCGCGTGTCGAGCACGACGCGATCGGCGGCGTCGAACAGCTAGTCCAACTCTCACTCGAACTCCCGCCCGGCGTCGCGGGCCGTGTCGAGGACGAGTTCGGCCAGCCGATCGCGTCCGCTCGTCTGGATGCGCGGCTCATCGACGACCGGAGCGTCCTCGGTTCGACGACGACCGCGCAGGACGGCACGTTCCGGATCCCGTGCGGCGACGTGCTGTCGGTCGATCTCGAGGTGACGTGGGGCGGGAGCGTCCTCCAACCGGCGCTGCGCGTGCGTGACGTTCGGGTCGGCGACGACGACGTCGTCATCCGCGTGCCGAGTCGCACGCGTCCGTCCGCGCGCATCGTCGGTCGCGTCGTCGACGCGCGCGGTCCGGTCGAAGGCGCCGAGGTGCTGATCCTGGTCGCCAACGGGCCGCAGGGCACGCTCGTGATCTCCGGAGCCGACGGCTCGTTCACGAGTCCGTTGCTGGCTCCCTCGGACTACCACCTGCAAGTTCGCGGCACGGCGTACGCCGTCCATTCGTCGACGTGGATCGAACTCGGCGCGGACGCGACGCACGACGTCGGCACCATCCGGCTTGGTTCCGGCGGGTCGCTGCGCGTTCGGCTGCAGCGCGCGACCGATCTTCCGGACGTCCGACCGTCCGTGTGGCTCGAGCGGCTCGACGACGGGCTCTCGGTGTTCGTCGATCTCGCGAACGACGTCGGCACCGCGAGCAAGGTCGCGGCCGGTCGCTACGTGGC
>JAEUIB010000609.1 GCA_016795255.1 Planctomycetota bacterium | reverse complement strand
CGCACAGCGCGCGCACCGCGTCGCGCGACGTCTTGGGCGTTCCGCACAACACCGCCGGATCGACGTTCGAGTCCCAGCGGCGCAGCCGCTTCACCGCGCGCGAGAACGCGTCGTTGCGACGCTTCATCGCGTTGGGCTCGGCGGACTCGCCGTCCTGCGCGACGTCGTCCGCGGGCATCATCGCGTCGTCGACCATCGCCTCGGCTTCACGCACTCCGACGGAGCCATGCACGAGGATCCGCGCGACGTTCGCCCGATTCAGGATCGACGCGGTGTTGAACCACGATTCGCCACCTTCCCAACCCTTGACGTTGGGCGGGAACAACAGCGATTGCCCGAGATGCTCCGCCGCCAGCGCGAGGAACGGCGGCGGCGGCGGATCGAGCTCGAGGCGACGGACGGTCGACGCGACGAACTCGACCGGGCTCTTGAACAACGCGCCTTGCGCCGCGGGCGCCTGGAACGCGTCGGACGCGAAGATCGCGCGCAGCAACGTCGTCACGTCGTAGTTCGAGTCGCGGAACGTCCGCGCGAAGCCGTCGAGCACGCGCTCGTCGACGCCGGGCCCGACGTAGAACGCGACGAACTTCTCGACGACGAAGCGCGCCGTGCGCGGCTGCGCCAGCACGATGTCGAGCACGTCGTCGCCGTCGAAGCGCCCCTTCTCGCCGAGGAACGTCTTGTCGCCGCGGTCGTGGCGCGCTTTGACGAACTTCGCCTCGCCGTCCTTCGCGATCCATCCGGTGAACGCGCGCGCCGCTTCCTTGACGTCGGCCTCGGTGTAGTGGCCGGGACCCATCGAGAACAGCTCGAGGACTTCGCGCGCGAAGTTCTCGTTCGGGTGCTGCTTCCGGTTCTTGTCGTTGTTCAAGTAGATCAGCATCGCCGGGTCGCGCGCGATCGCGTGCAGCAGATCGGCGTAGCTCGTCGAACCATCCCGGCGAAAGCGTTCGATCTGACCGATCATCGCGTTCGCGTTGCGGACCTCGCGCTGCGACGACGTGAAGAAGCCGTGCCAGAACAACGCGAGCTTCTCGCGCACGGGGTCTTCGCCGCGCGCCATCTCGCGGATCCAGAAGTCGCGGTAGCGCTCGATCCGCAGGCGTTCGTCGCGCGCGCGCTCGCGGCGGAACTGCCGGCGTTCCTCTTCGGTCGCGAACGCGCGCTCGAGCAACGAGGGATCGTCGGGTTCGGCGACGGGATCGTCGAACGCGACGAACGAGCCGTCCGCCAGCAGCGCGTCGATCGCGCCCTCACGGCCGAGCGCATGGATGCGTTCGATCTCGGCCGGCGTCCCGCCGAATCCGGCGCGATCCAACAGATGCCGGGCGTGCGCGAGCGTCCAGTCCGGATCGGCGGTGCAGGCCAGCATCCACAACGCGACGTGAGCGAGACCCATCGAGATCGCCTCCCGCGACGGCCGAAGCGACCGCCGCGGGCATTGAACCACCGACGAGCGGCCGGGTTGCGCGACGTTCTCGATTCAGCCCGCCGGTCGGCCACCCCGAGAACGAACCCGCCCCACACGCCGAGTGCCGGCGCGCGGGGCGAGTTCCTGCGAGCGACGAGTCCGTGATCAGCGCGGCGTGGCGTGCGCCGTCGGCCCCGCGATGACGGCGAACCAACCGCCGACGAGGCCGGTCGCGTTGCGCTCCATGATCGCGAACTCGTTGCGCGCCCCGGACAAATGCTGCTCGGCCAGTTCGAGGTCACGCCAGATCTGCGTGTACTCGCCGGCGATCAGCGTCAGCTTCGCGATCTCGGCCTCGTAGTCGGCGAGCGTCCGCCGCAGCACGTCGCGTCGCGTCGAATCGCGTGCCAGGTCGCCTTCGAGCAGGTACAGCTTGTGCTCGATCTCCGCGTAGCGCTCGTTCGGCACCTGCTGCTCGACTTTGCTGTGCGCTCCGAGCAGTCGTCGGACTTCCGCGATCTTCTCGCTCGACTGTGCCGCGTCCGCGTGGTCGGCGCCGTTCTTCACGAGGATCTCGGCGTGTTGCTCCTCGAGCCGGTCGAGTTGCTTCGCCAGCATGCGCGTCTCGCCGTTGTTGACGTCGACGATCCGCGCCACCGTCGCGGGCACGCGCTGCAGTTGGGCGCGCAGGTAGTCGACACGAGCCATGCTTTCGGCCACCGACATCTCGAGTTGCGTGAGTTCGCCGGTGCGACTGGACACGTACGACTGCAGCATGCCGATGCGCTGGCTCGGATCGATCGCACCGTGGGCGGAGACGAACTTCTTCTGCTCGGCCTTGATCTGCGCGAGCGTTTCCGCGGCCCGCTCGACCGCCGCACGCGTGCGTTCGACCTG
>JAEUIB010000578.1 GCA_016795255.1 Planctomycetota bacterium | reverse complement strand
TCGTGCTCGATCCGGACGACGTCGAGCATCGGCGCACGCTGCGCGACGTCTGCAAGATCACGCATCACCACGAGGAGGCCTACGTGGGCGCTCTCGCCGTCGCGACCGCATTGCGCGCTGCATGCGCGTCGCCGTTCGACGCGTCGCTCGAGCGCGTGGCCGCGACACTGCCCGACAGTCGCGTCCGCGATCGCGTGCGAGAACTCGCCGCGGTCGACGCCGGCGCGGACCTCGAAGCCGTCGCCGCGCGCTTCGGGAACTCGGGCTACGTCGTCGAGTCGGTACCGCTCGCGCTGTTCGTCGCGCGCGATGCGGCGACGCTCGGGTTCGAGGGCGTGCTCGAGCGAGCGCTGCGCGCGGGCGGCGACGTCGACACGATCGCGTCGATCGCCGGTCAGATCGCGGGGGCGGTGCTGACGCGGCCGGCGATCGATCGAGTGCTGCTCGATCGCGTCGACGAGATCGCGCACGTCACGGCAATGGCTTCGGCCGTCGCGGAGTGCGTCGAGCGACTTCGAGCGTGATCGAGTGGGGCGAGGAACCGCCGTGCGACGATTCGCACGGGTCTCGGCCGAACGCACCCCTTGCGCCCGCCGCCGCTGTTCGCTTGTCTCCGCGCATGAACTCGCGCTCGCTCCAGCACGTCGCCGCCGTCGACCTCGGGTCGAACAGTTTCCACATGCTCGTCGCGAAGATCGTCGGCGGGCGCATCCACGTCGTCGACAAACTGCGCGAGTTGGTCGTGCTGGCGGACGGGCTCGACGAACACCGGCGGCTCGACCCGAAGACGCAGGCGCGCGCGCTCGCGTGTCTCGAGCGTTTCGGGCAGCGATTGCGCGACTTGAAGCACGGCGCCGTGCGCGCGGTCGGCACGAACACGATGCGGCAGGTCCGCGACGGCGGCCGATTCGTCGCGAAGGCGCAGAAGGCGCTCGGTCACCCGATCGAGGTCATCCCGGGCAAAGAAGAAGCGCGCCTCGCGTACCTCGGTGTCGCGCACGATCTCGCCGACGATTCCGGGCGTCGGCTCGTCGTGGACATCGGCGGGGGCTCGACCGAGTGCATCCTCGGTGAACGCTTCGAGCCGCAAGAGACGCACAGCCTGTTCATGGGCTGCGTGACGTACACGCGGCGGTTCTTCGGGCGCGGCAACGTGACGGAGAAGGCACTCGACAAGGCGTTCGTCGCGGCGCTGCTCGAGATGCGATCGATCAAGCGACGATTCCTGAACCTCGGCTGGGACACCTGCGTCGGTTCGTCCGGCACGATCCTGACGATCGCGCAGATCCTGAAGCAGAACGGCTGGTCGGAGCGCGGGATCACCACGAAGGGACTGAAGCGCCTGCGGCGCGCGTTGGTCGACGCGGGCTCGACGAAGCGCCTCGAGCTCGACGGGTTGCCCGACGAGCGGCGCGCGACGTTGGCGGGCGGCGTCGCGATCCTGTCCGCGATCTTCGAGAGCCTGGCGATCGAGCGCATGGATCCGTCCGGCGGATCGCTGCGCGAAGGCGTGATCTACGACCTGCTCGGACGCATCCACCACGAGGACGTCCGCGACCGCACGATCAAGGCGTTCGCCGAGCGCTACCACGTCGACCTCGAGCAGGCGGCGCGGGTCGAGCGCACCGCGCACCAAGTGTTCCAGGGCGCGGCCGAGGCATGGGAGCTGGACGCCGAGGACGGGGCGCGCATGCTCGCGTGGGCGTCACGCCTGTGCGAGGTCGGGCTGTCGATCGCGTATTCCGGGTACCACAAGCACGGCGCGTACTTGGTCGCGAACTCCGACATGCCGGGGTTCTCGCGCGAGGATCAGCACGTGCTGGCGGCGATCATCCGGGCGCACCGCGGCAAGCTGCGGCCGGAGACGTTCGCCGAGCTGTCGCCGTCACGGGCCGAGACGGCGTGGCGGTTGGCGATCCTGCTTCGGCTCGCCGTTCGGCTGAATCGGAGCCGGACGGCCCGAGCCCTTCCGGCGCTTGGCGTGCGCGTGTCGCGCCGCGGACTTCGACTCGCGATCCCGCGCGAGTGGCTGCGCGAGCACCCCTTGACCCGGGCCGACCTCGACGCCGAGGCCGCGGTGCTCGCGCGCGAGCGGTTCGACCTCGAGATCGCGGAGACTCGTGATCTGGCGTAGCAGCTTCGTCTGCACCGAGACCGGTTTCGCGCGGCCGGGCTCGATGCGTTGCCAGCTTCCATCGGGTCCGAGCGTCCACGCGAACGTGTTGTCGGCGAGACCGAGCCGCAGCGTCTCTTCGAACACGCGGGCCTTCGCCTTCGGATCCTCGATCGGGAAGCACGCTTCGACGCGGCGACTGAGGTTGCGCTGCATCCAGTCGGCGCTGGCGCAGTAGACGCGCTCTTCGCCGGCCGCGTGGAAATAGAACACGCGGGCGTGTTCGAGGAAGCGACCCATCACCGAGCGGACGTGGATGCGATCGGAGACTCCGGCGATCCCCGGCTTCAGACCGCAGATGCCGCGGACGATCAGGTCGATCCGCACGCCGGCCTGCGACGCGCGATACAGCGCCTGGATCACGCGTGGCTCGGTCAGCGCGTTCATCTTGGCGATGATCCGCGCCGGTCGGCCGGCTCGCGCCTCGTCGGCCTCGAAGTCGATCCACTGGACCAGCCGCGTCGCGAGGTCGAACGGCGACTGGATCAAGCTCTTCAGCCGCCGCACCTTGCCGAGGCCGGTGAGCTGGTTGAACAGACCGTGCACGTCTTCGGCGATCGCGTGGTTCCCGGTCATCAAGCCGATGTCGGTGTACGCCTGCGCCGTGCGCGAGTGGTAGTTGCCGGTCGACAGGTGGACGTAGCGGCGCAGCTTGCGGCCCTCGCGCCGCACGATCAGCAGCATCTTCGCGTGCGTCTTGTAGCCGACGATGCCGTACGCGACCTTCGCGCCGGCGTCTTGCAGTCGCGTCGCGAGGTCGATGTTCGCCTCTTCGTCGAAGCGCGCGCGCAGCTCGACGAGAACGGTGACGTCCTTGCCGGCGCGGCACGCTTCGATCAGCGCGTCGACGATCGGCGACCGCGCGCCGACGCGATACAGCGTCTGCTTGATCGCGAGCACGTTCGGGTCCGCGGCGGCGCCGCGCACCAGGTCGATGACGGGCGCGAACGAGTCGTACGGATGATGCAAGACGATGTCGCCCTGACGGATCGCGTCGAACATCGTCGGCGCGTGCTCGAGACGAGCGGGCAGGCGAGGTGTGAACGACGGGTACTTCAACTGCGGCTGATCGACGAGTTCGTGGATCAGCGACAAGCGATTCAAGTTGACCGGGCCCGGGCAGCGGTAGAGGTCGTCGTCGCCGAGACCGAAGTTGTCGAGCAGGAACTGCGCGATGCGATGCGGGCAACTCTCCGCCACTTCGAGACGCACCGCCGTGCCGAAGCGGCGCTGCGTGAGCTCACCCTTCAGCGCGCGCATCAGGTCGTCGACGTCTTCTTCGTCGACCCACAGGTCGGAGTCGCGCGTGACGCGGAACTGCCAGCAACCCGTGATCTCCATGCCGGGGAACAACTCGTCGACGTGCGCGTGGATGATCGAGCTCAGCAACACGAGGCCACGGACACCCGGTGCGCACGTGTCGCTCGGCAACCGGATCACGCGCGGCAGCGAACGCGGCACCTGGACGATCGCGGTGCCGCTCTCGCGGCCGAACGCGTCGTAGCCCTCGACGGTGATCGCGAAGTTCAGCGACTTGTTCTGGATCCGCGGGAACGGGTGCGCGGGATCGAGGCCGACCGGCGTCAGCACCGGCAGCACCTCGGACACGAAGTACCGCTTCACCCACGCCCGCTGCGCGTCGTTCCACTGATCGCGACGGATCAACTCGATCCCGTGGCGGCCGAGGCCGGGCAGCAGATCGTCGTTGAGGACGCGGTACTGCTCGGTCATCAGCTCGTGCGCGTGGTGGCCGATCTCGCGCAGCGTGCGTTGCGCGGACATGCCGTCCGGTTCCGACCGCACGAGCTGGTGCTCGACCAACTGCTTCAACCCGGACACGCGGATCTCGAAGAACTCGTCGAGGTTCGAGCAACTGATGGTGAGGAAGCGAAGTCGCTCGAGCAGCGGGATGCGCTCGTCCTGCGCCAGCGCGAGCACGCGGCGATTGAAGTCGAGGACGCTCAACTCGCGATTGAGGTACAGGCTCGGATCGCGCAGGTCGATCGAAGCGACCGGCGTCGGCGGCCGCGCGGTCGGGCCGGTCGCGACGGTCTTGGCGGCCTTCGCCTCGTTGTCGTTGCCGTTCGTGTCCACGAGTCGCGGTCCTTGGGGTCGCTCGATCCCGACATTCTGGTCGGGCTCACGGTGCGCCGCAGCGGGCTGCGCCATGAGCCTTGGAACAAGATTCGGCAAAGGAATAGGCCCGGCGGGAGGGGCGAAGGGCGGAGTTTGCCGCGCGCGACCCCGACGGATCGCGCGTAACCATATTCATGGGTTGGCTTTGCGATCATCGGCGGCGGATCTCGATTCCGAAGCCCGAAACACGCGACTGCGCGGCCGTCGTCCGTCCGAGAGGAACTCGGACGCAAGCGCCTCCCGACGGATTGCTAGTCTTCGCGCCGTGATGGACTTCGACCTCGCGTCATGGGTCGTGCGTCCGCGGGTCGCGCGCCGTGTCGCGTGGCTCGCGGTGTTCGTGTTCGGGATCGTCGTTCCCGCGCACCTCGGCGGTTCCGACCACCATCATCATCACCACCACCATCACGATCATCACCACCATGACGGTGACGACCGCGATCACGGCCATGGCGCGGACGTCGGCGCCTCCCACGAGGTCGCCGCGGACGCTTGCGATCCGCGCGCACACGAGACCGACGATCACCATCATCGCGGCCACGATCACCAACTGCTGATCCCGGGCAAGGGTGGTTCGCACACGGCGAAGTCGTTCGCCGCGGCGCAATCGTTCGGCACCGAGATCGTTCCGAGCGCCGCGCCCCGCGTCTGGAGTCACGTCGACCCGCGACGTGCGCCGGGC
>JAEUIB010000513.1 GCA_016795255.1 Planctomycetota bacterium | reverse complement strand
GCGGCACGCTCCGCACCGTGTCTATCGTCGAGCGGGGTCCGGCACTTGAGCCGGCGGCGATCGCTTCGGTCGGCGACCGAGGGCCAGGTTTCAAGGCGGCGAACTCGAGTCCATCCAATGGACTACGGTTCTCGCTCAGCTTCGCCCGAGGCCCTTGCGCGCTTCGGCGCAGACGCCGACCAGCACGAGCGCGGGATCGGCGTTGCGCTGCAAGTCCATGATCGCGAGATCGCATCCGTCGATCGCGTCTTCGAGCCGACCGCCGTCGAAGCCCCCACGACCGCGATCGAGCACGTCGGCGAGTCGGTCGTTCAGCAGCGCCTCGCGTGCGCCGCCGTCGGCGAGCACGAGCGCGTCGCGCAATACGAACGACAATTGACGCAACGCGATCGCGAGCGCATCGCGCTGTTTCTCGCGTTCGTCGCCAGCTTCGTCGTCGTCGGCGTCCTCCGCGACCGTCGCGGCATCGACGATCCGTCGCGCGGCCAGCACCGGCGGGACGTCGAAGCGGACGAACTCGTCGACCGCGTCGCGGACGGCGCGGACTTCCTTCGAACACAGACGCTCGGCTTGCCCCGGACTGCCGAGCGCGAGAGCGAGCGGCGCGTCCGCATCGAGTCCGCGGCGCGCGGCGAAGGCCCGGACGTCGGCTTCGTCGAGCCGGCCGAAACGGAACACCGCGCAGCGCGAGCGGATCGTCGGCAGCAGGCGGTCGATGACGCCGGTGACGAGGATCAGGTGCGTGTTCGCCGGCGGCTCTTCGAGCGTCTTCAGGAACGCGTTCTGCGCTTCGTTCGTCAGTCGCTCGCTCTCGTCGATCAGCGCGACTCGGGCGCCTCCGGCGTGCGTCTTGCGATGCAGGAAGTCGAGCAGTCCGCGCACCTGCCCGATCCCGACGTCGCGCTTGCCGACCTCGCGCTTCAGGCGCTCGAAGTCCGGATGCGTTCCGGCCGCGGACTGCGTGCATGCCTCGCAGTCGCCGCAGGCTTCGTCACCGCGCTTCTGGCACAGGATCGCCGCCGCCAGCGCTTCGGCGACCGTGCGCTTGCCGACGCCTCGCTTGCCGGAGAACAGCAACGCGTGGTGCAGTCGACCGCCGTGGAGCGCTTCTTTCAGGCGCGCGATCGGCTCCGCGTGCCCGAGGACGTCATGAAAGAACATCCGCGAGCGACTCGACGATGCGGCGATGGACCTCGACCGGCGTGCCCAGCGCGGACACGACGCGGAAACGCTCGGGCTCACGGCTCTTCAGCAGCAGGTAGCCCTGCCGCACGTGCTCGAGGTACTCGTGGCCGCGCGACTCGATGCGGTCCTTGCCGCGCTTCATGCGCTCGAACGATTGCGCCGCGGGCAGATCGAGCAGCACGACGCGGTCGGGCTTCAGCCGCCCCGTCGCGTACGCGCACAAGCCATGCAGTGCACCGGTGTCCTGCTGCAGGCCGTACCCCTGGTACGCGATCGTCGAATAGAAGTACCTCTCGCAGACGACGTGCTTGCCGGCGTCCAGCGCAGGCCGCAGCACTTCGTCGACGAGTTGCGCTCGCGCCGCGTTGTAGAGCACGGCCTCCGCGTGCGCCGAGATCTCGATCTTGGGTTCGGTGCGCAGCAGCAGTTCGCGCATCGCTTCGCCGAGGCGCGTGCCGCCGGGCTCATGCAGATGCAGAACTTCGGCCTTCGCGGTGGCCTTCGACGACCGAAGCGCCTCGACCAACATCTTCGCCTGGGTCGACTTGCCGCAACCGTCGATGCCTTCGATCACGATGAACATGGGTGCTCTCTCGCTGGGGTTTCGTGCCGGCCTCGTGCGCTCCGTACGACGTGCGTCGTCAGAACAACATCTTCTGGCCGGCGTTGAGATCGTCGAGCAGGCGCCGCACGCGCGCGTCGAACAACGCGTCGTCGCGGCGCAGTTGTTCGATCTTGCGGCGCGCGTACGCGGTCGTCGACGGCGACAGGCCGCCGAGGTGCCGCGCGACGCGGCGGGCCGACAGACCGAACACTTCGGTCGCGACGTAGATCACGAGGTGGCGCGCGACGACGCAGCTGCGGACTTTGCGCGCCGACGCGATGTCCTGCGGCGTCGAGCCGAAGCGCTCGGCCACCCACTGGATCACGCGCGGCAGATCGCATTCCTTGTCGCCGCGCCCCGCGAGTTCGGGGAAGCGCTCGGCGACGAACTCCGGGGTCGGCTCGCGTTCCGCGAGCGCCGCGTACGCGGCGATCTTCTCGAGGAACCGGACCTGGCGGTCGAGCGAACCGGGGATCCGTTCGACGACGCGCTCGATCGTCACCAGCGGCACCGGCCGCGCGAAGCGCTTCGCCCGTTCTTCGAGCACGCGCACGCGCGACGCCGGACCGTAGTCGGCGATCCGCAGCAGCACGCCGGACAGGAAGTACGACCGCAGCGCCTCGTCGAGCAGGAAGATCGCGTTCGGCGGATGACGGCTCGTCAGGATCACCGGCCGACCGCGCTCGAGGTAGTAGCGCAGGACCGACAGCACTTCGCGCTGCGTGCGCGTCTTGCCGCGCAGGCGATGCGCTTCTTCCAGCACGAACGCGTCGGCGGCCAGCATGCGGCCGCGGAACGCGGTGACGTCGTTCTCGCGGATCGCGCGGATCAAGCCTTGGGAGAACGCCTCGGCGGTGATCGACACGCTGGTCCGCACCGCCATCGAGTCGTCGATCGATCGCTTCAGGTGGTGCTGGACGAGGGCCGACTTGCCGGTGCCCGCCCCGCCGTAGATCACGACCGGGTTGCCGGTCGAGACGTCCTTCAGCACGCGCGCGACCGCCGCCGACGCCAGCCGATTCTCCGGCACGACGACGAAGTCGGACTCGGAGTCGACCTGCATCGTCTTGTCGTACGCGAGTTCGCCGCCACCGTCGGTCGCCGCCGCGAGCAACGGCAAGCCGGCGTCGACCTTCAGCTGGACCTTCACCGGACTGCCGGTCAGTCGCTGGAAGATGCCTTCGATGTCGTCGCGGTAGCGATGCTCGAGCCAGTCCTTCACGACGCGCGTCGGAACCGCGAGCGTGAAGACGCCCCGCGCGAAATCGACCGGGCGCGTGTTCTTCAGCCACAGATCGACGGGGGCCGGGCCGCGCTCCACGCGCAGCTGATCACGCACCTCGACCCAGAGGTCCTTGGCGAGGACGTTCATGCGTGGTGTGGAACTCCGGTGGTGCCGACGTCTTCAGGAGCCAACCTGCTCCAGAAGTTCGACAGCGCGCGGGAATCCAGGAACGAGGCGCACGGCCTCTTGGAGGTCTCGACGCGCGGCGGTGCGATCTCCGACGTCGAGCTCGAGCTCGGCGATCGACACCAGGATTTCCGCGCGCTCCTCTCGTTCCCGTCTTTCCGCGGCCGCTGTCTCCTCGGCCGGCGGCGGAGAGTATCCACGCTCCAAGCGAGGGTCAACCAGCAGCGCGGAGCGCCATGCGGCGATCGCATCCGCGGGTCGATTCGACTGCTGCAAGACGCGCGCTTGCATCGAATACGCCTCGCGACTGAACGGTTCCACGTTCTCGACTTCGCTCAACAATCGCAGCGCGGCGTCGAAACGTGACTCGCTTTCGTGCCAGCGCGCGAGCGCGAGGCGCTGCGGAACGGCGGTCTCGTCGAGCGCGACGTAGCGCTCGAGTTCCCGCATCGCTTCGTCGGTCTTCTGCTCGCTCATCAGCGATTCGTGCAGCGCGAGGTACGGACTGCCGGGGCCGATCGCCGGCGGGAAGCACGCGATCGCGATCCGCAACGCTTGCCGCGCTCCTTCGAAGTCCTTCGCGGCGCCGCGCAGCTCCGCGAGCTGCATCGCGGCCGTGAACTCCTCGCCGCCGTTCTTGAACGCGGCCTCGAGGTTCTCCCGCGCGAGGTCCTTGCGGCCGCGGTCGAGCGCACGCCGCGCCGCGAGCCGCAGCGCGCCGGCGTTCGTCGGCTCCTTCTTCAGCGCCTTCGACAGATGCACGTCGGCGTCGACCGCTCGGCCGCCCTGGTAGCACGCCCACGCCGCGTCGACGAGCGTCCCGACGTCGTCGGGCTTCTTGCGGAGCTGCGCGAGCAGCGTGCGGCGCATGTCCTCGTCGTACGTCGGTTGGACCTTCAGCCCTTTCAACCGCGTCTCGAGCACGAACGCGTGGAACTCGACGTCGAGTTCCGCCATCGACTTGCCGAACACGCGATCGATGACCTGCGGGGTCTCCAGATCCTCCGCGTACGCATCGAGCATCCGCAGGATCGAATCGAAGCCGTAGCGCTCGACGGCGAACTCCACCCACAGCCCGCCTTGGAAGTACGCGAACATCACGCGCGGCGAGCGGAACGCCGCGTTGAACTCGGCCAGCGGGATGACCGTGCCGTTCGCGAACGCGTTGATCAGATCGAGCTCCTGGTCGCGGTACCACTGCGGTTGCGCGCGGAACTCCTCGTAGACCGAGCAGCCTTCGGTCAGCCAGCGCGGCACGCGCCCGTTCGACCGACCGAGCGTGTAGACGTGCGCGAGTTCGTGGAGCGCGGTCCGCCGCCAGCAGAACGATCCGCGGAAGCCCTCGGCGCGCGCCGACAGCAGCGTCACGAGCGGACCGAAGCACGCGCCGACGGCGCCGAGACCGGCGAAGCCGACGGTGCGCACGGAGAAGTCCGTGTGCGACGCCATGTTCTCGACCAGCAGGTTCGGGTCGGGGCTCCAGCCGTAGCGCTCGCGCAGCACGACGCCGTCCGCGTCGAACGCCGCGCGGAGCCTCGGCTCCATGATCGGGTTCTCGTGCGTGTGGATGCGGAAGCGGATCGCCTGGTCCCCGCCGTCGACGTACTCCTTGTCCATCCGCGCCAGCACGGTCAGCATGTTCGCGCGCCACGGGTGCGGCAGCCAATCGACGGCGGGCGTCGACGGATCGTCCTCGACTTCCTTCGAGCGCTCGAGGGCCTTCGCTCCCTCGGTCTCCTGGCCGACGAAGCACAGGTCGCGGCCGAGCGAGATCCACGTCATCGCGTCGCGATCGTCGACCTCGAGCGCGCGGCGGTGGAACGGGATCGCTTCGGCGAATCGGTAATGGCTCGAGATCGCGTCGCCGATCGTCCGCAGCGCTTCGCCGTACGTCGGGTCGATCGCGAGCGCGCGCGCGACCATCGCTTCGCGCTCGTCGGTGCGGCGCAGCAGATGCAGCGCGGCGGCGCGCTCGGCGAGCGCCTCCTTCGCGTTCGGATTCATCGCCAGCACGCCGTCGAGGATCGACAACGCTTCGCTGTACCGACCGTCGATCGTCCTCAGTCGCGCTTTCAGCGTCAGCGCTTCGGCGTCGTTCGGCTTGATCGCCAACGCCTCGGCGATCTCGCGTTCGGCGTCGCTCGTGTCCTGCACGTAGAAGTGCGTGCGGATGCGACCGAGCTTCGCGCTCACCAGCGCCGGGTTCTGCTCGAGCGCGTCGCGATACGTCGAGAACGCGCGCGGCTGGTCGCCCGACATCGATCGGGCCTGGCGATACGCGTCGCCGAGCGCGACGAGCACGTCCGCCGTCGAGCGCTTCTCGCTCTTGCGCAACGCTTCGGCCTGGACGAGGTGCTCGGCAGCGAGGTCGAGCGCGCCGATCGCTTCGTAGAGCTTGCCGACACCGAGGAACAAGTCGCTCTCGGCGCCGGTGCGTTCGGACGGCGACTGCGCGTTGATCTGGCGCACGACCTTCTGCGCGACCGCCTTCGCGTCGGCGTGACGCCCGCGGTAGCGCAGCACTTCGGCGAGCACGGTCGCCGCATCGAGGTGTTTGCCG
>JAEUIB010000474.1 GCA_016795255.1 Planctomycetota bacterium | reverse complement strand
CGAAGTCTTCCTCGGCGGTCGCGTGTTGCTGGTCGCCGGCATCGTCGTCGTGTTGTGCGGGCTCGCGCTCTTCCTGAAGTTCGCGTTCGACCGCAATTGGATCGGCCCGCCGATGCGCATCGCGATGGGAGCGATGCTCGGCGTCGCGGCGCTCGTCGGTGGCGAAGTCGTGCGGCGGCGTGGACTCGCGGCGTTCGGACACGCGTTGATGGGCGGCGGCCTCGGCGCGCTGTACCTGACGAACTTCTTCGCGGCCGTGCGCTACGGGTTCTTCGAGCGTCCGCTCGCGTTCGCGTTCGCGGCCGGAATCACCGCGCTCGGAGCGGTGCTCGCGATCCGGCGCAATGCGGCGTTGCTCGCGCACCTCGGCTTCTTCGGCGGTTTCCTCGCACCGGCGATCCTCGGTGAACATCTGCGCGATCTCGGGCCGCTGACGGCGTGGCTGATGCTGCTCGACGTCGGCTTGCTCGTCGTGCTGTGGTTCCGGCCGTGGCGCGGGTTCGAGTTGTCGGCGCTCGCGTCGTCGCTCGGCTACTTCGCGCATTGGCGCGGCAACGTGTTCGTGAACGTCGATGCGTTGGCGACGGCCACGTGCATCGCCGGCATCACGCTCGCGCTGATCGCGACGAGCCTCGTGCCGGCGATCGCGGCGCGCCGCAGGGTGAGCGGGCAAGCGCTGTGGACCGCCGGGATCGCGGGCTTGTACGGGTTCTGTGCGGTGCTCGACGCGTTGGGCCTGCATCACCGCAATACGCTCGGTGCCGGGCTCGTGCTGTTCGCGGCGTTCTACTTCGTCGCCGCACGCCTGCTCGCGCGGCGCGTGCCGCATGACCGCGACGGGCGCGAGGTCGTCGATCTGTTCGGTCTCGCGCTGCTCGCGCTCGCGGTGCCGATCGTGTTCCGCGGCGACGGCATCGCGCCGGCGTGGGCGATCGCGGGCGTCGTCACGATCGCGGTCTGGCGACATCGCGGTCGGCGAGGGTTCGACGCGTTCGGCGCGCTGATGCTGCTCGCGGCATTGGGCCGATTGGCGACGCATCACTTGCCGTTGCACTCCGATGCCTTCGTGCCGGTGTTCAACGGCACGTTCCTGACGTTCGCACTGGTGGGTGTCGCGCTGCTGGTCGGCGGACAGATGCTGCGTGCGGCGAAGGACGGCCCGGATCCGTCGCGGGGCTTCGCGGGAGGAGCACTCGCCGCGGCCGGACTGTGGGGACTCGCGGCGCTGTGCACCGCGGAGGCTTGGCTGTACTTCAGCGTCGATCGCGTCACGCTGCGTGGGGTCCCGGGCTTCGACGCCGGGGCGCGCGAGGCTTCGCGAGTCGCCGCGGGGCTCACGTTGACGACGTACGTCGCGGCGTTGGCGTGGTTGGTCCGCCGACGCGGCGTGGCGGCGCAGGACGCCGGGAACCTGCTGTTCGTTCCACTCTTCGCCGTGCTGACGTTCTCGGTCGTGATCGCGTGCAACGCGCACTCGGCGCCGTTCGTGCCGGGAGCGAACGTGGTGTTCGTCAGTGCGTGCGCGATCCTCGCGACGACGCTGTTCTTGCAGCGCTGGCTCGCCGAGCCCGCGCGGGCCCTCGCGCGCTACGGCGCGCTGATCGCGGCGCTCATCGTGGTCGGCGGCGAGTGGTCCGCGTACGCGGAGCTCGCGCCGGCCGATCCGGCGGAGCGCGCCGACCTGCGATTCTTCGCGCAGCTCGGGATCTCGATCTCGTGGGCGGTCTACGCGGCTGTGCTGATCGGGATCGGGTTCAGCAAGGGGCTCGCCGATCTGCGCTGGGCCGGGCTCGTCGCGTTCGCGCTGACGCTCGGGAAAGTGTTCATGGTCGACATGGCCGGGCTCGACGCCGCGTACCGGATCGGCTCGTTCCTCGCGCTCGGCGTCCTGCTGGTCGCCGCG
>JAEUIB010000316.1 GCA_016795255.1 Planctomycetota bacterium | reverse complement strand
CGGGCACGTCGACTTCACCGCCGAGGTCGAGCGCTCGCTGCGCGTGCTCGACGGCGCGGTCGGTGTGTTCTGCGGTGTCGCCGGCGTCGAAGCCCAAAGCGAAACGGTGTGGCGTCAAGCCGACCGCTATCGCGTGCCGCGGCTCGCGTTCATCAACAAGCTCGATCGCATCGGCGCCGACTTCGATCGCGTCGTCGAACACATTCGCAAGCGCCTCGGCGCGAGGCCGCTGCCGCTCGTCATGCCGATGGGCCGCGAGAAAGACCTGTTCGGGATCGTCGACCTCGTCCGCATGCAGGCGATCACGTTCCGCGACGACGACCAAGGATCGACGCCGATCGTCGGTCCGATTCCCGACGATCTCGTCGACGACGCGAACGCGCGGCGCGCGGTGCTCGTCGAGACGCTGGCCGACGTCGTCGACTCGATCGCCGACAAGTACCTGGCGGATCAGCCGCTTTCCGAGGCGGAGATCGACGCCGGCATCCGAGCCGCGACGCTCGCGTTCAAACTCGTGCCGGTACTCGCGGGTTCGGCGCTGAAGAACAAGGGCGTGCAGCATCTGCTCGACGCGGTGCTGCGCTACCTGCCGTCGCCGACCGACGTGCCGCCGACGGAAGGCCACGTCCCCGGCAAGGACAAGTCGATCACCCGCCAGCCCGATCCGAAGGCGCCGCTGACCGCACTCGTGTTCAAGACGCTGCATGATTCGCACGGCGAGATCGCGTTCGTGCGGATCTACTCGGGCACGCTGCGTCCCGGCGACGCGCTGTTCAACCCGCGCGTCGAGAAGCAGGAGCGCATCGGCCGCCTGTACCTGATGCACGCCGACGAACGCGAGGCGATCGAATCGGCCGGCCCGGGCGAGATCGTCGGGGCGATCGGACTGAAGTTCACCGCGACCGGCGACACGCTGTGCCCGCGGCACGAACCGATCGCGCTCGAAGGCATGCGTTTCCCCGAGACCGTCATCGACATGTCGATCGAGCCGAAGACGTCGCGCGACAAGGACGTCCTCGAGCAATCGCTCGGCGTCCTCGCGAAAGACGACCCGACGTTCCGCTGGTCACTCGATCAGGAGACGGGGCAGACGATCATCTCGGGGATGGGGGAGCTCCACCTCGAGATCCTGAAGAACCGGCTGCTGTCCGACTTCCACGTCGAGGCGCGCGTCGGTCAGCCGCGCGTGGCCTACAAGCAGACGATCGCGGCGACCGGTGTCGGCGAAGCCGAGTTCAAGAAGACGATCGCCGGCAAGAACCTCTACGCCAAGGTCCGGTTGCGGGTCGAACCCGCGCCGTCGGCGGCGAAGTTCGAGTTCAAGAGCCAGATCGAAGCAACCTCGCTGCCGCGTCCGTTCTTCGCAGCGATCGAGGGTGGGGCGCGCAGCGAAGCGATCTCCGGTCTCGGGCTCGGCTACTCCGTGATCCGCATCCAAGTCGTCCTCGAGGACGCGATCGCCGTCGACGGCGAGTCGAATGACACGGCGTTCTCCGTCGCGGCCGAGGATGCGTTCGAAGCGGCGATGCGGGACGGCGGCGTCCAATTGCTCGAACCGATCATGCAGTTCGAGATCCGAACGCCGTCCGAGTACATGAAGAACATCATCGGCGACCTGAACACGCGCCGCAGCGAGGTGTCCGAGCTCGTCGCCGACGAAGAGCCGGTGCTCCTGCGCGGCAAGATGCCGCTGTCCGAGACCTTCGGGTACTCGACGCAGATCCGAAGCCTGTCCCAAGGCCGAGCGTCGTTCGCGATGGAACCCAGCGACTACGCGGTCGTTCCGCCCGACGTCTCCAAACGACTGTTGATCTGACGATGCGTGCCGGAATCCGCACATTCGACGGTGTCTCGGCGCGTTTCGGCCCTTCACCCCGACTTTATCCGTGTCCAGGCCGGGTACCCCGTTGACAGTGACAAGTGCCTTCATAGAATGCCCGGTCTTTGTTTCGCATCCATAACTGAGCAACAGGTTTAGCCCTCCGGCACCCATCGGGGGGACAGGCCATGTCGGTTGGGATC
>JAEUIB010000272.1 GCA_016795255.1 Planctomycetota bacterium | reverse complement strand
CACGACACGGCGAAGATCGAAGAGGGCTCGGCGCGGACGGCCACCCTCGGCGACCTCGCCGCCGGGGCGACGCAAGTCCTGATCGCACGCGTGAACGGCAAGTTGCACGCGATCGACACGATCTGCCCGCACCAGAACGGCCGCATCGAAGGCGGGAAGCTGAAGCCAGGCAACGTCGCGATCTGCGCCGTGCACGGGTACTGGTTCGACGTCACCGACGGCTCGGTGAAGCGCGGCACGTGCCGCAAGGCGAAGGTCTATCGCATCGAGGAGAAGGACGGCCAGGCCACGGTCTGGCTGTGACGGATTCCCACGACATGGGCGATCTCGCGCAGGACGTCACGATCCGACCCGCGCGGACCGACGACGTCGGTGCGATCGCCGCGCTGTGTGGTGAGCTCGGCTATTCGATGACCGCGGACCAAGCTGCGCGGCGATTCGACGCATTGCCGGAATCCCACGTCGTCCTCGTCGCCGTCGACGCGGCACGAACGGTGCTCGGATTCGCGCACGCGCATGCGGCCGAGCCGCTGTTGCTCGATCGAACCGCCGAACTCGCTTCGCTCGTCGTCACGGCACATCATCGCGGCCAGCGGGTCGGTGAGCGGCTGGTCGATGCGATCGCGGCGTGGGCAAGAGGCGCGGGATTCCGCGCATTGCGTCTGCGGTCGAACGTCGTCCGCGTCGACGCGCATCGGTTCTACGAACGGCTCGGTTTCGCGCGGACGAAGCAACAGGTCGTGTTCGATCGCACTCTGTGACCCGCGGGGATGACTCCATGGTCGTGACGGCCGCGCCTCCACTCCCGAACTCGTTCACGGTCGTCGCGCACTTCGTCGGCGAGCGGATCGACACGCGTTCGATCGGCGCCGACACGCGCCTCGCCGATTTCCCGGTGCTCGTCCGCGCCGGTGCGCAGGGCGCAGCGGCGTTGTTCCGCTACGGCGTCGTCGTCACGTTCGCGTTGGACGCGGTCGAGCAAGCGTCGTTGCTGAAGCACCTCGGCGGACTCGTCGCCGGCCCGCTCGCGGAATCGGAGACCGAGTCGCTCGACGTCCGCGTCGATCCCGACACGAACGAACGCACCGAGAACGGCGCGCTCGTGCTGCGCGACACGCGAGCTCCCCGACTGCAGGCGGTCGCGGAGATCCTCGCGAAGAGCGTCGTGCTGGCGTTCTACGAGAAGCGCATGAACGCGCTGTTCGAGCACATGGAACCCGTCGCACGCGACATCGAGTCCGGCGGGCGCGGCGGCGTGGCCGGCAGGGACCTGCTGCGACACATCGGCGGCGCACTGCTCGTCGAGCACACGATGGTCGGCCGCGTCGGCGTCGGCGAGAAGCCCGAGTTCCTGTGGGACGAGCCCGACGTCGAGCGCCTGTGGGTGCGGCTCGAGGACGACTACGAGATCGTCGAACGGAACGTCGCGCTCGAACGGAAGCTCGACCTCGTGTCGAAGACCGCCGAGACGCTGCTGCAGTTGTCGAACGAGACGCGAGCACTGCGCGTCGAGTGGTACATCGTCGCGCTGATCGTGTTCGAGATCCTGCTCACGCTGTATCAGATGTTCGTGCGGGACTGACGCGGCGCCTGCGCGCGACGACGTCGGCGACGATGCGCACGAAGCGCGGATCGGCCGTCAGCTTCTCGACCGTCGTATGCATGCGGCGCGACCAGCACGGAAACACGTCGTTCGTCGCGGTCGGCACGTTGACCGGCTTCGTTTCGCCGGCGAGATCGTCGAGCGACAGCGCGATCAGCGCGCACGGCGTCGACGCCAGGAACCGCGCCGATGCAGCGACCGCGTCGTCGTCGCGATCGAGTTCTCCGTGCTCGCGCAACGCAGCGCGGAACGCGGCGACTTCGGCGCGTCGCGCGCGCCGCGCGCCCGGCAACTCCGACGCATCCAACAGGCCGAGCTTCACGCGCAACGGCAGATCGAGTCCGCGCAGCCAGCCCGCGAGCGGCACGACGTCGTGGTTCGCGACCGTCGCCAGCGATTCGCGCGGGTAGTGCGCCGGAGCGTGGAACGCTCCGCGCTCGTCGCGCTCGACCCGCATGAAGCGGGTCGACAACACGCCGTACTGGCGCATCAGTCCGGGCAGTTCGGGCGGAATGGTGCCGAGGTCCTCGCCGACGATCGGCGCTCGACGCGCCTCGCTGATGCGCGCGACGAGTCGGAACAGCGACGCGCCCGGGAACGGCACGAACGACCCGTGGCGGCCGTCCTTGCCGCGCGCGATCCAGTACTGGCGCACCAGCCCGATCACGTGGTCGATGCGCAGCATGCCGCCACCGTCGAGGTTCGCGGTGACGAGGCTCGCCCACGGCGCGCCCCTGCGACGCTCGAGCTCGGCCGGATCGAACGGCACGAGGTTCCAAACTTGGCCGCGGCTCGAGTAGCCGTCGGGCGGAGCGCCGAGGGACTTCTTCGGCGCATAGGCCGCCGTGTCGGTCAGCACTTCGGACGAGCCCGGCGCAGCACCGATCGCGAGGTCGTGGTACAGCCCGAGTCGCATGCCGAGCGCACGCGCTTCCGCATCGATCGCAGCGAGCTGGCGCGACGTCTCGAATTGCAACCACGCGTGGAAGTCGAGGTCTTCGATGCGCTGTTCGACGAAGCGTTCGAATGCGTCCCGCGTGCGTGGCGGTAGCGCAGCGTGGCGATCGTCGCCGCCGGCCACGAGGGTCATGACGTGGCGCAAGAGCTCGTCGCCCGAGCGCTCG
>JAEUIB010000186.1 GCA_016795255.1 Planctomycetota bacterium | reverse complement strand
CCCGCCGGTCCCGAAGGTCCGATGGGTCCCACCGGCCTGACCGGCCCGCAAGGCGACATCGGTCCCACCGGTCCGCAGGGCGACGCGGGCCCGATCGGCCCGCAGGGCATTCCAGGTGACGTCGGTCCGCAAGGTCCGATCGGTCTCACCGGTCCCGCTGGTCCCGAAGGTCCGATGGGTCCCACCGGCTTGACCGGCCCGCACGGCGACATCGGTCCCGCCGGTCCGCAGGGCGACGCCGGCCCGATCGGCCCGCAGGGCATTCCCGGTGACGTCGGTCCGCAGGGTCCGATCGGTCTCACCGGTCCCGCCGGTCCCGAAGGTCCGATGGGTCCCACCGGCCTGACCGGCCCGCAAGGCGACATCGGTCCCACCGGTCCGCAGGGCGACGCGGGCCCGATTGGCCCGCAGGGCGACGCGGGCCCGATCGGCCCGCAGGGCATTCCCGGCGACGTCGGTCCGCAAGGGCCGATCGGACCGGCCGGGCCCGCGGGCCCGCAAGGACTGCAAGGGCTTCAGGGTCTCCAGGGCCCGCAAGGCCTGAAGGGCGATCAGGGCAATCCGGGTCCCATCGGACTCACCGGCCCGCAGGGTCCCATCGGTCCCGCAGGCGCATCACCGTTCGACCTCGACGCCGGCAATGCCGTGCTCCTGACGGGCAAGGTCGGCATCGGGACCAGCACGCCAAACGGCAAGTTGACGGTCTCCACCAGTGCGACCGGAACCGGCCTCGAGCACACCAACGGCACGACCACGATGGCGTCGAAGGTCTCCACCGCCGGCTTCGGCCGGTTCGGAACCACGTCCGACCATCCGTTCCAAGTCATCACCAACGACAATCCGCGCATCACGGTGCTGGCGACCGGAGAGGTCGGGTTCGGGACGACGACGCCGACGGCGCAGGTCCACGCGGCGACCAATGCGGGCGAGTTCGGACTCGAACACTCGCGCGGGCAGACCACGCTCGCGACCGTGATCGAGAACTCTGGCACGGCCTCCGTCGGTACGTACACCGACCACGACCTACGACTCATGAGCAACGGCGTCGAAGCGGTCCGGCTCGAAAGCACCGGCGAAGTCGTGGTTCCGACCGGAAGGCTCAGCGTCGGAGCCTCCACGCCCGATGCCACCCTGCATGTCCGGGCCACCGGCACGTTCCGCGGCCAACACGTCGCCTACTTCGAGAGCCTCGGCGAGAACGGCGACGGCATCGCGATCCAGGTGCAAGGCAAGACGGGTTCCGGGATCAATGGTCAGAACAAGTTCATCACGTTCTACGGCAGCGCCGGCACCGACATCGGTGGAGTGCGCGGGTTCGACACGCAACTCGACGGGTATCTGAACAACGTGTCGAAGCTCGAAACGGCGATCGCTGGGATCATGGCGAACCCGCCGAAGCTCGATCCGACCGCGTTCCTGAATTTCTCGAACAAGAACTACACGATTCAGGACGTGAACCTCGGCGTGATGAACATCGGCAGCTTCACGGTCGGCAAGGACGGCGAGGCGCCGGGAGGGCTCATCTTGGACTTCCTCGGTGCGATCACCGGAATCGACGTGCCCGCCGAAACGCTGAACCTGAACAACAAGGCTCTGCCGACGCCTGACATCCCGCTACCGGCCTTGCCGATCCCGTCGGTGATCGCGAACCCGAACATCGAGGACCTCCTCACGATGCCGTGGGTCGATCCGTCGTCGCAGGCGGCGGTCGAGACGCTCGTCGAATGGGGACTCGCGAACGGGTTCCAGGACTTCATCACGCTCGATCCGCTGCAGCTCGCGGTCGCCGGGGCGACGTACCTCGCGGAGATCAAGGTGCTCGACGGCGGCGTGACCTACAACTCGACCGGCGCGGACTACGCAGAGTGGCTACCGAAGATGGACGCCGACGAGACGTTCGCGTTCGGCATGATCGTGGGCGTCCACGGCGGGCACATCAGCAAGAAGACCGCCGGCGCCGAGCAGTTGATGCCGGTCAGCCTCGCTCCGGTCGTCGTCGGCAACACGCCGCCGAAGGGCGACGAGCATCGGTATGAAAAGGTCGGCTTCATGGGCCAGGTGCCGGTCCTCGTCGTCGGTGGCTGCGAGGCGGGCGACTACATCCTGCCGTCGGGACGTGAGGACGGCACCGGCATCGCGGTGGCGCCGGGCGATCTCGAGGTCGCGCAGATGGGACTCGTCGTCGGCCGCGCACTCGAGCCGTCGCAGAACGACCGCGCCGACCTCATCAATACGTTGATCGGCGTGAAGACCAACGAGTGGGCCGAGATCGCGCAGCGTCACGACGCCCGCGTGACCGAGCTCGAGCATCAGGCGTGTGTCCAGTCCGACACGATCGCGAGCCTGCAGTCGCGCGTCGCCGAACTGGAAGCGTCGAGCTCGAACGGACAAGCGATGGCGTCGCTCGAGCGTCGCCTCGCGCAGCTCGAAGCCGCGCTCGCGGCCGCGAATCAGTGATGCGGTCGAAGATCTGAAAGGCGCTCGACGCCGGGGGGGCGTCCGATGCTCCGAGCCCCTCGCCGCCCCGCGGCGAGGGGCTCCTTTCTTGCATGGCGTTCCTGTATGGCAGGCCCGGCGGCGCTCGCTCACTTGCGCGCGTCGGCGGTCCGCCATGCCAAGTAGCGGTCGCGCAGAGGTCGCGTGTCCCACAGCCGGACCGTGCCATCACCCGAGCCCGACGCGAGCACCGCACCGTCCGGAGAGAACGCGACGTCGTGGACGTAGTCGTCGTGTCCGCGCAACTCGAGGACGAGCGCGCCGCTGTCCGCGTCGAACAGGCGCACGACCGAATCCTCGCAGCCCGTCGCCACGCGCCGCCCGTCCGCGGAGAACGTCGCGGAGAAGACTCGCGCCGTGTGTTCCGCCATCACGACGACGCGATCGCCGTCGACGTCGTAGACGCGCGCGGTCGCATCCCCCGCCGCCGACACCAAGCGGCGACCGTCGCGCGCGAACTCGATCGAGTCGACCGGGAGCGCGTGCTCGGCCCACGTGCGGACGAGTCCGCCGTCGCGCGCCCGCCACAGCGCGACCCGTCCGTCAGCGCTGCCGGTCGCGACCCATGCGCCGTTCGCCGACGTCGCGACGCACGTCGGACGCGTCCCGTCGAGCGTGAACCCGAGCTGCGTCGCGCCGCTCGCCAGCTCGACCTGCGAGACACCGCGCGCTTCGCCGGAGCGACTCCGACCGGAGTTCGGCACGACGTACCAAGCGCCGTCGATCGCCGCCGGCGCCACGCGTTCGCAACTCGCCTGCGAGTCCAGCACGACGCGCCGGACGTCGCCCGTCGCGACGTCGCAGACGTGCAGCGACTTCGCTCCGGCGACGACGATCGTGCGGCCGTCGGTCGCGTACGCGAGGTCCGACACCGCGGGCATCCGCTGCGCGTCCGCGTCACCGAACACCTGGATCGGTCGGCCACTGGCGACGTCCCACTCGCAGACCCGATGGTCCCACCCGCCGGACGCCATGCGCTTGCCATCCGGGCTGAACGCGATCGCGTACACGTACGGTTGCTCGCCGTCGTGGCCGCGCAGCACCGCGAGGTCCTCCCGCGCCGACCACACGCGCAGGCTGCCATCGTCGGAGCGCGACAGGATTCGGCCGTCCGCCGCCGGCATCACGTCGTCGACGGCGCCTTCGTGACCGAACCAGACGTGGCGCTGCAGTTGTGAACGCACGTCCCATTCCCTCAGGGTTTGGTCCGTCGCGCCGGACCACAGCGTCGCGCCATCGTCGCGAAACGCCACTGCGGTGACCGTTCCGGTGTGTTGCACGAGTTGACCGAGGAGTCCGTCGTCGACGATCGAGCGCAGCACGATCCGCTTGCTCGACGTCCCGAGCGCGAGCACGAGCCCGTCCGGAGACAGGTCCGCGCACGCGACGCGCGGTGCGACCTGCGAGCGACGGAACCGATGACGTTCCCAATCGTCGCCGTCCGGCGACGACGCGAACAACGCGTCGACGTCGACGGCGATCGAGCGTCCGAACGGCGTCCCATACGCCAGCCAGCGCGTCCCGACGGCGATCTCGATGCGATCGTCGTCGAGCATGCCCGCGGGCCGACGCTCGATGGGCCGGGCCTCGTTCCGCGCGACGTCCCACAACCACAGGAAGCGGACGTTCTTGTCCGGATCCGCCGCCGCGGGATCCGTCGGTGCTGCGTTTTTGCCGCGCGCTTGGACCCACGCGACGCGCGTCACGTCGCGGTCGGCGTGGATGCCGACCTTCGCATCGCACGGCGCGGGGCACGCTGCGAGTTCGGCGCCCGTCGCCGTGTCCAACACACGCAGCGTCGCCGGCGATCCGGCGTCTTGCGCCACCAGTCGCGTCGCGTCGCGCGAGAACACCGCG
>JAEUIB010000177.1 GCA_016795255.1 Planctomycetota bacterium | reverse complement strand
AACTTCGAGCTCGCGATCGCGGTGGCGATCGCCGTGTTCGGCATCACGTCCGACGTCGCGTTCGCAACGGTGATCGGACCTCTGGTCGAGGTCCCGGTGCTGCTCGCGCTGGTCGGCGTGTCGAAGGGTCTGGGGCGGGTGTGGTGGAGCCGTCGCATCGACTGACGTGCGCCGCTGCGAGGTCACCGCTCGGACGATTCGTTCGGCGGGCGGATAGGCTTTCGGACCCTGCTTGGCCGAAGGCTCTGCCGATGCTCGTGCGCACGTTGTTCCTACTCGCGACCTCGATGCTGACCGCTTGTACATCGACCCAGGAGCCGGGGTCGTTCGCGGAGCGCCTCGCATCGACGCGCGTGGCGTGGGTCGACGACGGCCGGATTCGGACCTCGCGCGGCGACGGCGAGGATCGACGGGTGATCGCCGAAGCGCCCGAATCCGACGAAGTCGGAAACGCACGCGCGATCTGGAGCGACGCGACGTTGGCGGCGGACGGTCGAATGCTCGCCGTCGTGCGACGCGATGGACAGCCCGATCCACCGAAGGATGGATGCACGCGCAGTGAGCTCGTGCTGTTCGAACGCGACGCGTCGGGATCCGCGGGCGAACCGCACGTCGCCTGGAGCGTCGACGCCTGCATCGAAACCCTGTCGTGGTCGCGCGATGGACGCCGCTTGCTGCTCGTCGTCCGCGAATCCGTCGGTCCGTCGAACGCGCGCGCGATGCGGCTCTACGTCCTCGATCGCGACGGCGATGCCGCCGTCCGACGCATCGAGTTGCGACCCGACGGCGCAGTCGATCTCGATGGGTTCTTCCAAACCGCGGGTTTCGAGCGCGCGGAGTGGGTACCGGACGATCGACGCGTCGCACTGCGATGGACGCAGTTGCACCGACAGTGGTTCGGGATCAGCGACCTGGACGGCTCTCTTCGCGTCGTCGCGACGAGCGAGCTCGCGTTCCAAGCCGGAGGTCCGCCCGTCGCTCTGTCGACGGAACTCGCCGAGGATCCGGCACTCGATGTGATCCTGACGGCCGACTTCTGGCCACTCCACGTGCAGTCCAAGCCAGCGTCCGCGACCCTGCTCGCACGTTCACCCGACCGCTCGATCGCGTGGTTCGCCACGTCGCGTGCCATGTCCGTCCTCGGTGCGTTTTCGTCCTCGTGGCGGACCGACGTCGTGATCGCCGAAGACGTCGCGACCGAACGGAGAATCGAGATCGAAACGGGCCGCTCGTACCTCGATCTCTGGAAGTGAAGGCCGGTCCGGGAGTTCACGAACCGCGTCCGACTCCCGACCTCCCGCGGTGAAACCCACGCCACGCCCGCGCATCGAAGCGGCGTGCCCGTGCGGATCCTCCCCCGCGCGGGCGAACCGAAGCCTCCAACCCTGAGCCCCCTGAGAGCGAAGAGAGACGCGCCGCCGGCCCGCCCCCTGGCCGGTGGCGCGCATTTCATTCGCCCACGAGGAACCCATGAAATCGGTCGCCGTCTTCCCGTCGCGTCGTGAACTCGCGCTGCTCGAGCGCCCGCTGCCTCGTCTCGCCTCGCCGCACGACGTCGTGCTGAAGATCCGCGACGTCGGCGTCTGCGGTACCGACAAGGAGATCTGCCGCTTCGACTACGGCACCCCGCCCCGCGGCGACGAGTTCCTCGTGCTCGGGCACGAGGCGGTCGCCGAAGTCGTCGAGGTCGGCTCGAGCGTTCGCACCGTGAAGTCCGGTGATCTCGTCGTGCCGACGGTGCGACGGCCGTGCGTCCACGAGACGTGCGTGCCGTGTCGAGCCGACGCGCAGGACTTCTGCACCACCGGCGAGTTCGTCGAGCGCGGCATCAGTGGCGCCCACGGCTTCATGACCGAGTTCGTCCTCGAGCACGCGACGAACCTGCGACCGATCGCGCCCGAGCTCGCCGACGTCGCCGTGCTCGTCGAGCCGCTGACGATCGCCGAGAAGGCGCTGCTGCAGCTCCACCATCTGCAACAGCGCTTGCCGTGGACGTGTTCGATCGACGCGAACGCGAAAGAGCGCTGGTGCCACACGGTGCTCGTGCTGGGCGCCGGCCCGGTCGGCCTGCTCGGCGCGATGGCGTTCCGCGCGGCCGGGTATCGCGCGTTCGTCTACTCGCGCGAGGGACAGGACTCCGACAAGGCGCGCATCGTGCGTGCGATCGGCGCCGAGTACGTCGCCGCGGACGACGTTCCGATCGAGCGCCTGCGCGCGACGCTCGGGAACATCGACGTCGTCTACGAAGCGGTCGGTGCGTCGAGCCTGGCGTTCCAGGCGATCCATCAGCTCGGCCAGAACGGCGTGTTCGTGTTCACCGGCGTGCCCGGCCGCAAGGCGCCGATCGCCGTCGACACCGATCGTCTGATGCGCGATCTCGTGCTGAAGAACCAAGTGATGCTCGGCACCGTCAACGCGGGCAAGGAAGCGTTCGACGCCGCGATCCGCGACCTCGGCCAATTCATGATCCGCTGGCCCGACGCCGTGCGCGCGCTGATCACGCGGCATCCGGTGTCGACGTTCAAAGAGCTGCTCGAGCACGGCGGCACCGGCATCAAGAACGTCCTGACGTTCGGTGCGTCGTGAGCGCGCCACGTTGGACCGTCGCGGTCGCGTGGCTGCCGCTGGCACTCGGCGCGCTCGGCGTCGTCGCGGCCGCGCGCATCGAGGACGCTCCCGCGAACGCGCCTCGCGCCGAACCGATCGCGCGCGTCACCGGCGTCGCGATCACCGTCGAAGACCTCGCGCGCTCGCTCGACTTCTACACGCGCGTGTTGCCGTTCACGGTCGTCGACCGGCGCACCGAATCCGGGACTGCCGTCGAGCACCGCGAAGGCGTGTTCGGCGCACGCCTCGACGTCGCGACGCTCGCGCTGGGTCGCGAGCGCATCGAGCTGCGCCAATTCGTCGCCGCGCCGGGCCGCCCGTTCCCGATCGAGGCGAAGCCGAACGACGCTCTGTTCCAGCACGTCGCGATCGTCGTGCGCGACATGGATGCTGCGTACGAGCAGCTCGCGCGCCACCGCGTGGTCCACGCGTCGAACGAGCCGCAGACACTCCCGGCGTGGAACACGAATGCGGCCGGGATCTCCGCGTTCTACTTCCGCGACCCGGATCTGCATTGGCTCGAGCTGATCCAGTTCCCGAGCGACAAGGGCGATCGCCGCTGGCAAGAGCCCGGCGACGCGCTGTTCCTCGGCATCGACCACACGGCGATCGTCGTCGACGACACCGAGGCGGCGCTGGCGTTCTGGCGCGACACGCTCGGGCTCGTCGTCGCCGGTGGCAGCGAGAACTTCGGGATCGAGCAGGAGCACTTGAACGGCGTGTTCGGCGCGCGCCTGCGGATCACGACGCTGCGCGCGGAGGAAGGCATCGGAGTCGAACTCCTCGACTACCTGAGTCCGTGCGACGGAGCGCTCGGCGAGCGCGATCGCCGAGCGAACGACGTCGCGCATTGGTGGACCCAAC
>JAEUIB010000161.1 GCA_016795255.1 Planctomycetota bacterium | reverse complement strand
CGCGTGCTTCGCGCTGAACCTGCCGTGGACGGTGCTGTTCGTGTTGCCCGCGGACGCGCAAGGATCCGTCGTGCTGAACGGTGTGTTGCCGAGCACGCTGCCGCTGGTGACGGTCTACACCCAAGCCGCCGTGCTGCACGGCGCGACGCTGTCGCCGACGAACGCTCTGGCGACGACGATCGAACCGATCTCGGTGCTGTCCGACGACTTCGAGTCCGGCACGCTCGACGGCGCTTGGACGATCCACAACGGCTCGCTGATGCAGTTCTCGTTGGCTTCCGGCGCGCTCGAACTCCAACCGGCGCAGACCGGTCCGACCTCGATCTGGTTCAACGACCACGAGGGGCCGGCGCTGCTGAAGCCCATCACCGGCGACTTCGACGTCCGCGCGACCGTGCGCGTGTTCGATCCCGCGGCGCCGAACCAGCCCCCGTCGCCGTTCTATCGGCTCGCGGGGCTCGTCGCGCGCTCACCGCAGAACGCGCCCGGAGCGCTCGACTGGGTCCACGTCGCGATCGGCGGAGGAGACGGCGTCGTGCCGTTCGCGTTCGAGGACAAGACGACGAACGATTCGGTCAGCGACTACGTCCTCCACCCGGGTGCCGCGATGGACTCGGAACTTCGCATCGTCCGGCAGGGAGCGACCTTCACGCTGTTCGCCCGCCCCGTCGGCGCTCCGCAATGGCAACTGCTGCGCACGCACGTCCGCCCCGACCTTCCGGCGACGCTCGAGGTCGGGCCGATGACGTACTCCCTGAACGCGCCGGCCGGGATCCGGGCGCGGTTCGAGGACTTCACGGTCCTGCCGTAGGCGCCGCGTCGGCGCGCGACGAAGTCCCTCCGGGTGGCGGCTTGTTGCCCTCGCGGTCTTCGCCCACAATGCGCCGTTCGCCGCCCGGAACGAAAGCGGGTGGCCTGCGCATGGGAGCTTCGCGATGTCCGAACGTCTCGACGACCTGATCTTCGACTGGAACAAGGCCGACATGTACGCGCCGAAGCCGCAGCGGCGCGTGATGTTCGACGACGAGACGCTGCGCGACGGCTTGCAGAGCCCCGCCGTCACGAACCCGTCGATCGCCAAGAAGATCGAGCTGCTGCACCTGATGGATCGCCTCGGCATCGACACGGCGAACCTCGGTCTGCCGGGCGCCGGCCCCTTCCACCTCAGTCACATCGAGGCGCTCGCGCGCGAGATCAAGACGTCGAACCTGAAGATCGGCGCGAACGTCGCGTGCCGCACGGTCGTCACCGACATCGCGCCGGTCGTCGACCTGACGCAGAAGCTCGGCATGCCGCTCGAGGTCTGCGCGTTCATCGGCTCGAGCAGGATTCGCGCCTTCACCGAGGAGTGGAGCCTCGATCGCATGCTGAAGTCGACGGAGGACGCGCTGTCCTTCGCGCAGAAGCACGACCTGCCGGTCATGTACGTGACCGAGGACACGACGCGCGCGAACCCGGAGACGCTCGAGAAGCTGTACGGCCTCGCGATCGACCTCGGCGCGAAGCGGTTGTGCTTCTGCGACACGTGCGGCCACGCGACGCCGGACGGCGTGCGCGCGCTGATCCGCTTCGCGAAGAAGCTCGTGCAGCGCAAGGCGCCGAACAAGGACATCGGCATCGACTGGCACGGTCACCAGGACCGCGGCCTCGGCATCGCGAACGTCATCGCCGCGATCGAAGCCGGAGCGGACCGCGTCCACGGCTCGGCGCTCGGCATCGGCGAGCGTTCCGGCAACGCGCCGATGGACTTGATCCTCGTGAACCTCAAGCTGCTCGGCTGGATCGACAACGACCTCACCGCGCTCGGCGAGTACTGCGAGGCCGCGGCGAAGGCGACCGTCGTCGACATCCCGCACAACTATCCGGTGTTCGGCCGCGACGCGTTCGAGACCGCGACCGGCGTCCACGCCGCCGCGGTCGTGAAGGCCCTGAAGAAGGGCGACGTCGAACTCGCCGACGCCGTGTATTCCGGCGTTCCGGCCACTCCGTTCGGCAAGGCGCAGGTGATCCGCATCGGCCCGATGAGCGGCAAGAGCAACGCGTCGTGGTGGCTCGAGAGCCACGGCTTCCCGGTCCGCGACGACCTCGTGACGCTGTTGCTCGACGCCGGCAAGAACTCGCCGCGCCTGCTCGAGGACGACGAGATCACGGACCTGGTGAAGGCGCGGGTGTGAGTGCGGGGCGCCGGCGCGTGAACGCGTAGGACAGGATCATCGTGCGATCGGCGGGCGAGACGCCTTCGACGTCGTCCATCGATCGCAGCTCGTTGTGCGCTCCGACGAACCAGTTCAGCGGGTTCCACATCGTGCGGTGGAAGATCGTCGACGCGTCGATCGACAGGAAGAGATCGCGGTCCGTCGGCGTTCCGCTGAACCAGAGCGGCGACGAGATCGAAGCCGTCCCTGCCATCACCCGCTCGGTCGAGATCGCCTGCGCGTCGTCGACGTAATTCGACGTCCACGGCGTGCGAAAGTCGGTGATGCTCCACGGCGTCAGGTCGAAATCCGGCCGGCCGAGCTCGTAGCCGACGATCCCCGTGCGCCCGAGCGCCGGCCGTGAATGCCGCAGGATGCCGAGATCCTCGGAATCGCGGCAACACAGCATGTTCACCGGAACGACGAACTTCACGACGTTGACGATCGCTCGGCCGCTGTCCGTCGCGACGTTCCCTTGCTCGTCCCGATACGGCTCGGCGACCACGCGACCGAGATCCCACACGGTCGTCGTCACTTTCTCCAACGCCCACTGCACCACCGAAACGCCCGCGATCCAGCCCACGCGAATCGTCGCGCGAGCCGTCGAATCGACTCCGCCGACGAACGAACTCGCGACGTTGAGCGCGACGTTTCGCGGCTCGAGATCCTCGGGTCGCGGTGGCGCCGGGTGTTCTCCGCCGCCCGTGCGGGCGATCTCGTCCATGCGACCCCGCGCCGCGCGCAAGGATGGACTCGACATCGGATCGAGCGCTTGCAGACCCGCTCGCTGCAGCGGGAGTTCGCTGATGTCGAACCAGAAGCCGTTCGCCGCATCGGTGTTCGTGAACACGACCGCTTTGCGTTCGACGGTATGGAGGAGGTCGGCGACTTCGTCGTTGCCAAGCACTCGGACTTGGTTGTTCATGCCGAACCACGCGTTCTCGAGGCTCTCCGCGGTTTCCGACCAGGCTTCGAGCGGCGCGTTCAGCGGTTCGTCGCGCACGTTCCTCCACGCCCGTCCGACGGACGTGCGGAGCGGCACCAATCCGAGCGGATAGCGCAGCTCGGTCGGATGCATCGCCGCGTCGAACAGCAGCATCGAGTCGAAGCTCGGATGCGACCGAGCTTCGTCGAACGTCTTCGCGCCGTGCTCGATCGCGTTGCGGCGCGCGGCTTCGAGCCCCGCCTGTGCGACGACCTTGCAGCCGTAGCTGTGGCCGATCAGGTGAAGGCGGGGCTTCTCCTTCGCCGCTTGCGACCGCCGCATCAACTCGACCAACACGACCGAGAGCGGCGCATCGCGGCCGAGTCGGCGCGAATCGCCCGCATAGTCCGCCACCGGGATCGAGTCGTAGCTCTGACCCTCGTAGTACGCCGGGAACTTGTGGCCGAGCGCCGTGTTGAACGCGTCGTTCGACTCCTGCCACGTCGAGACGAAGTGGACGACTCCATCGGCGAGTTCGACCGCTGGCGCCACCGCATCCGCGGCTCGATACGGCAGCACGGAGTCGAACACCGTGAAGAACGGGCGAGAGACCGACGGCCAGATCACGAAGATGAAGAAGGGCTCGTAGTTCGGGTCGTTCGCTTTGACTCCGTCCAGGAACCGCGACTGCAAGTCGGCGATGTACACGGCGTAGCGCGACGACGACTCGGAGTAGGTGTAGTTCCAGCCGTGCGCGATGACGTAGACGTCCGTGAACGGCCGCGCCTCCGGTGTCTCATCGCGGCGCTTCATCTCGCGCGCCAGCTCTTCGATCGGGTTCGACACGAGCAGCGCGTGCTCGTTGTAGACCGCGTACGCGATGCGTCCTTGCGCGACGAGGGACTTGTCCTGCGCCGGTTGCGGCAGGGTCGGAGCGACGGCGCAACCGACGAACGCGATGGCCGGAGCCGCGAACCAACGAACACGTGAGAAGCGCATGGCCGACTCCAACCCCGGTTCATGAACCGTCGGGTTGCAACGTCGTCGCCGCGGCGGGTCCGCCACCGAAATCGATTCGACGACTGCGCGGCGCTCACGCGCGAACTCGTCGCGCGCGCGCCTTCCGTGAACCTCGCCCCCGCGTCTACTCCAACGACACCGCTCGGATGCCGTTGACAGCCCGCTTCGTTTCGAAGTGCTGGCACTTACAGCACTTGTGATACCCGCGGCCCTGCCTCGTGAAGCAAGTGTCCTCGGTGATCACTTGGCGAAAGAGCGGCGCCTCCACGGTGTCTTGCACCGTCGGGCAGACGCGGAACGACGTCGTCCCGCGAGTTTCCTTCACATCGTCGATCAAACGGGGAGCCTCCCCGCAACGAACGGTGACACACGGGCAGCCGGGATCACGACGGTGCCACCGCCAACCAACTCCGGGGCCCACACTAGCGCGGGGACTCGGACAAGCAACTCTGCGGACGTCGGCTCGCGGTCGTCACGACGAGCGGACGTTGCGCGCCGCCCGTCGCGAAACACTCACGCCGTTCCGTGCTGGCGCAGGAAGTCGGCCGCTCGGCGCGCCGTGTTCACGGCGTCGTGCGAGTGGCGCGACAACTCGACCGCGACCACACCGCGATAGTCGATCGTGTTCAGCGCGCGCGCGATGTCGCCGAAGTCGAGGACGCCCTCGCCGAAGAAGAGATGCTCGTGGCGTCCCTTCGGCGCGTCGTCGATCTGCACGTACAGCAAATCCTTCGCGTGCGCCTCGAGGTGGGCTCCGTACGGCTCGGTCTCGGTCGCGGCGAGATGACCGGTGTCGATCGTCAGCGGCAACGTCGGGATGCGCTGCTTCAAGCGCGCGAACATCGCGAGCGAATCGACGAGCATGCCGGGCTCGGGCTCGAAGGTGACCGCGACGTTGCGCGTTCGCGCGTGATCGAGCACCGGCCGCAGCCGTTCCGCCAGCGCATCGAGTTCTGCGTCGACTTCCGCCGTGACGTCCTCGCTCGCGCCCGACCAGATCGACACGAGCGGCGCACCGACGCGCTCCGCGAGATCGATCAGGCGCACGTAGAAGTCCTGTCTGCGCTCGAACGCTCCGCGCGGCGACAGCAGAGTCGGCCAATGCTTGCGTCCCGGATCGAGGACGAAGCGCGCTCCGCCTTCGATCGTGACGCCGAGGCTCAGACGTTCGAGGCGCGCGCGGAACGCGTCGATCTCGCCGGCCGAGGCTCGATACGGATCGAGGTGATGCACGTCCGGCGTCAGCGCGATGCCGTCGTAGCCGAGGTCCGCGAGCAACGAGACCGCGTCGTCGAGCCGGTGGTGCGCGAAACCATTGGTGTTGTAGTAGAGGAACACGCGCGCAGCGTACTCGCCGCGCGATCCTCCGCGATCAGTTGGACCGCACGATCGCGGTCGCGACGAGTACGACTCCGATCGCCATCCCGACCGCGGTCCAGCGGCGAACCACGGTGCGCTCGCCGCGCGTCAGCGTGAGCGTCGACTTGAACGCGTCGATGCTCCAGAGGTCGTCGCCCACGCGCGCGAAGAGACACGCGGTGAACAACATCAGCCCTGTGAAGAACGTCGTCTGCTCGTCGGCATCGACGATCGGAATGGACAAACGGCGGAAGCCTCGAAGTCGATACCCACGACCTTCGACGAATACGATGCCGACGACGTACGCGACGAACGCACCGATCGCGCTCAGCGTCGCGATCTTGCCCCACGACACTCGGGTCTCGTCCGCGTTCGACAGCAACCGTTCACCTCGGGATCGCGCTCACCGCCCCGACGTCGACGCCTTCAGCACCGCGAAGTACCCGCCGTCGGGACCCTTCACGCTCGGCAACGTCTCTTCCTGCCGCACGAGTTCGAGCGTCGGCTGACCGACCAACGCACGTTCGATCAGT
>JAEUIB010000153.1 GCA_016795255.1 Planctomycetota bacterium | reverse complement strand
CAATCGCGCGCGGGCTATGTCGTTCTTGGGACTTGGATTACGGCGTGTCGGCTCGCAGGCCGTTCGAGAGGCCTACGCCCAGCGATGCTCCTGGGTCGTCGATCGCGTACTGCAGCACCAGCGTCGTGTTCGACGGGATCGAGGCCGGCCACGCCGGGATCGCGATCGGCAGATTGCCCGCCGCGTCCGAGAACAGCGCGATCGTGCTGACGATCGGGAACGCGTGCAGTGTGCCCTCGAAGAACGGCGTCGGGGTCTCGTTCGCCGAGACGATCAGCAAGCACAGCGAGCTCGGCGGCGCGTCGTGCAGGTTGATGTTCGCCGGCTGCCCGACTTGCAGCGTGCCGGTGCCGCCGAGCGACGGGAGATTGCCGTTCGTTCCGTACTTGCCGCCGCCGAGTGCCGTCCATGCTCCGTTCTTCACGTGGACGACGCCCTCCGCGACGTTGCCGTCGTCGTCACGACCCGTGACCCGGATCGTCGTCAGCGTCTGCGGACCCGCGGGGAGGACCGCCACGCCGCTCGTGCCCGTCGTCGCGCTCGCGAGGATCTCGTCGGCTCCGGTCGGCGGCCACGACGGCTTCCACGCGCTGACCAACACACCGGGCTGCGGGATGCCGTTGCCGTCCTTGACGACGACGGTCAGCGTGCAGCTCGGGCCGGTGCAGGTCGGCACGACCGGCGGCAACGTCAGGAACAGCGGCTTCGGCTTCTTGCGCCGCACCTTCATCACCGGATCGCCGAGCAGGTGGTACATCCACGAGTTCAGGCCGGGCTTCTCCTGGTTCATCTTCGCCTCGGCGTACGCGATCGCGTGCGAGTGCGTCGTCAGCCCGAGGCCGTAGATCGCCTTGAACATCTCGCGATCGAGGACGTGGTTCTGCGCCGTCCCCGACGTCGTCGTCGAACCGTAGTGCGCGACGGCTCCGTTGAACGGGTTCTCGAGCCACGCCTCACCGATGCAGTCGGCCGAGTTCGTGTCGTACGCGATGTTCGAGTTGGTGCAGGAGAACGACCAGACCACGGGCTGTGTCGGCTGGTTGTTCAGCAGCAGCAGTTCGTCCTTGTGGAAGTTCTGACCGAGGACGTTCCAGTCGTAGAAGGTATTCGTCGAGCCGTGACCGCGGTACGCGAGGACGCCGCAGCCGGAGCTCAACGCCGCGCGGATGCCGATGTTGCTCGACGCGAATTGAGAGCCGTAGATCTTCGTGAACAGCGGCTGAACGGCGTACGCGGCGTTCGCGACCGTTTCGTGCGCGCCTTCGTACTTGCCCGGCGCGCCTTCCTTGTGCGCGACGAGGACGGCCTTGTCGTACGGGCTCGTCGGATCCTGATCGATCTCGTACGAGCGGATCTTGTCGAGCTGACGCTCCAGGTCCGTCGCGCTGTCGACCGACAGGCGACCGACGAAGACCTCGTCGATCAAGTCCGCGACGCCCGCCGGCGAACCGTACGCGTCGTCGCCCATCTTCACGTTGACGGTCGGCGACGGGCACAGCGGGATCTCGCTCTCGTCACCGACGAGCAGGCAGTACCGCGATGCCGTCGGATTGCCCGCACTCGCCCATTGCGCGATCGCGGTGCGGATCGACGGGCACGTCCCGGCGAGCGCGTCCGTCGTGATGACGGTGACGACGTACCCACAGCTCTTGCGGTAGTCGATGAACGACTGCAGCGTCGGCAGGTACGCGCTCTTCGTGACCACGAGATAGCGATTGCCCGCCGCGGGCGTGTCCGCCGTGATCCACGGATCGATCTCGGGGTAGTTGAAGCACGTCGTCGCGATCAACGCTTCCGATTCCGACGTGAACGCCGGCTGCGCCGTCGCGACCCCGCCGTGATCGAAGCGAACACGCAGATGCGTGACCGCGACGAGCTGCTGCGTCTGCGGATTGACGCGGAACGGATAGATCGCGATGTCGCCGCCGCGCAGTCCGCCGAGACCGATGTCGGTCACGACGAACGAACTGGTGTGCGACGGCGGCCAGAGCGCATTCGTGCCGTAGATGCCGAGGTCCTGGATGAACGACTCGGGCGTGCCGTCGGGATCCCCGGGGCCGGCGCCGGGATCGGGGTTCTCGTCCTGCTCCTCGACGGGCGTCGGATAGACGTTGACGCCGTTCAGCGTCAGCTGCGTGACGATCTGCGTCGACGTCGGCGCCATGGTCGATGCGTTCGTCACGAC
>JAEUIB010000118.1 GCA_016795255.1 Planctomycetota bacterium | reverse complement strand
GGCGTGGAGTGATGACTCTTGACGATCTTGGGGCCTCGCGCGTACCACCGGACCCGTTGCCGGTTTCGCACTCGGGGGACTCGATGGGAATGCATACCGATGGGAGCGCCGCCTCGCGGCGTGGTTCGAGCTTCGTCCAGTGGGTCGGGATCGCGCTTGCGGTTGGCGCCGCGCTGCCCGTGGCTCACGCTCAATGGCAGTGTTCCTCCGCGCCGATCGGGTCGAACCCCGTCGGCTCGCAGTATCCAAACGGCAGCTACTGGTTCTCGAATCCGACGCAGGCGTTCACGAACGGGGTGAATTCGTACTTCGTCCCCGGGCCGCCTTATCCGTCGAGCGCATTCTTCGATCTTTGCGATGCCCTTGGTGCCCCCGACTACTCCGTGTCTCCTGGCTCGCTGCCGCCTGCGGCGCATGCGCTCGCGACCGGAGCCGTCTCGCTCGGGCACGGTGGTCGCATCGCGATTTCGTTCCAGCCTCCCATCACGAACTCTGGAGACTCGTCGCCCGACCTCGTGATCTTCGAAGCCGACGCGGTCGCCGAGCGCGTGTTCGTCGAACTCCAGATCGCGGACAGCTCGACGTCGCAAGCACTGAGCGCGCTGATCGAGAACCCGGACGGCGACATCTACATCTCGCCCCTCGGCGGCTTGGCCCCCGCTGCCGCGCATGTCGTGCCCATCGACCTCGATGCGATCTGGCCCGGGTTCCCGGCCAACACGCTGTCGTTCAACGGAGTCGAGATCACCGACGATTCCAGCGATCATCCGAACGACTCCGTGGCTTCGCCGGGGGCGGACATCGACGCAGTGGGGCGTGGCCCGATCCTGCAATTCGGCTGCCCGAGTTGGCGGACGTTTTCCGGCTCCGGCGTCGATGGATCCGTCCATGCGGTCGAGTGGTTCGACGATGGCACCGGCCTCGCGCTCTACGCCGGAGGCTCGTTCCAGAACGCTGGAGGCTCCGCTGCGAAGGGGCTCGCACGCTGGAACGGAATCGAATGGTCACCCGTCGACGCGACCTTCGATGGCGTCGTCAGCGCGTTCGCGGTGTTCGACGACGGCAGTGGACCGGCGTTGTACGTCGCCACCACGTCCACCATGGGTTCCACGAGCGGCCAGTTGTTTCGGTGTGGGGCGGGCGGAGTTCAGTTCGTCGCCTCGACGAATGCAGCGATCCACTCACTTGCCGTCCATGACGACGGAAATGGTGCGGCGCTCTACATCGGTGGTTCGTTCACGTTCATCTACTCCGCGACGGGTTCCGCATCCGTCGCGCGCATCGCTCGCTTGCACCAAGGTGTCTTGACGTCGGTCGGGCTCGGAATGGATGCCGAAGTGCGCGCGCTGACGAGCTTCGACGACGGCACGGGGGCAGCGCTCTACGCAGGTGGTGCATTCGTCGCCGCCGGAACCGTCGCCGCTCCGCACGTGGCACGGTGGAGGAACGGTGCTTGGGAGAGCGTCGGCTCCGGCGTCAACGGCAACGTGCTCGCACTGGAAGTGCACGACGACGGCGGCGGAACAGCACTGTTCGCCGGAGGGACCTTCACGCAGGCGGGCGGATCGTCGGCGTCGAAGTTCGCGCGTTGGCGCGGCGGCGCCTGGAGCAGCCTCGGATCCACGATCGCGGGCAGCGTCTACGCGTTGCGGTCCTTCGACGACCCGATCACGGGCCCGGGGCTCGCGGTCGGCGGGTGGTACTCGTCGGGTTCCGTCGCGAACTTCGCGGTTTGGCGGAACGGGGCTCTGGCCGGCGCCACCGCGGTGAATCCCGACGGGCCGGTTCGTGCGATCGCGACCGAACCAATCGTCGGCGGGCACGCGTTGACGATGGCCGGTGATTTCGGACAGGTCGCTCCCGGAGTCCCGCTCCGTCGCATCGCTCGAGTCTCCGCGAACTCGGTCACGCCGTTCGGTGGACTCGGGCTCGACGGCGAAGTGCGTGCGTTGTGCGTGCATGACGATGGAAGTGGTCCCGCCTTGTACGCAGGCGGCGTGTTCACGCTTGCCGGTGCGGTCGCCGCGTCGAACGTCGCGCGCTTCGACGGCGTGACGTGGAGTCCGCTCGGAAGCGGCGTGAACGGCGCGGTCGAGACGATGAGTTCGTTCGACTTCGGATTCGGGCCGCGCCTCTTCGTGGGCGGGACGTTCACGAGCGCCGGCGGTCAGGCGACGACGAACCTCGCCGCGTGGGACGGCGCGCAGTGGTCCACGTACTCCGGCATCGATGGCGCGGTCCGGGCGTCGACCGTGTTCGACGACGGAACGGGGCCGGCGCTGATCCTCGGCGGCGAGTTCGCACACGCCGGTGGTGTGAGCGCGGCGCGCATCGCACGATGCAACGGCGTCACGTTCACGGCGATGGGCGCTGGCTTCGACCACCAGACCGGGTACACGCCGAGCGTCGACGCTCTCGCGGTCGGGTACGCGACGTACTCGCTGAGCACGACGCCCCATCAGGGCGTGTTGTTCGCCGGGGGCGCCTTCACGAACAGCGGTCAAACATCGACGCCGTTCTTGGCGCGGTTCGTCGGAAACGCATGGCTCGGCGAACTCGCCGTCAATTGGCGCGTTCGCGCGATCTGCGACCATCCTCTGTACGGCTACGTCGCGGGTGGCGAGTTCACGAACCCGCCGTGGCAGAACTACCTCACGCCCATTGCCGCGAGCTATCCGGTGGGCTTCGTGCGCGCGTTGGCGATGTACGACGACGGCGCTGGCGATGCATTGTTCGTCGGGGGCGAATTCACGACTTGGCAGCCGCCGCAGCCTCCGTGGTCGCTGAAGATCCCGCACGTGGCTCGCCTCGCCTCGATGGGGCAGTCCGCTCCGCCCACTCCGCTCGGATCCGGGCTGAACGGCGACGCGCGAGCGTTCGCCGTGTTCGACGACGGCACTGGCCCCGCGCTCTACGTCGGCGGATCGTTCACGCGCGCCAACGATCGGAGCAGCGTCGGAATCGCGGCGTGGAAGGGCTGTCCGCCCGGGATCGCGACGTTCGGGCAGGGCTGCCCCGGTCTCGGCGGGATCGTGCCCGAGCTCGACCTGTACGGCGGGACGCACGCGAACGGCCAGGGTCGACTCAGTGTCCGACGCGGCGTCGGCAATTCGTTGGCGCTCCTCTTCATGGGCGTGGCCCCCGCGAACGTGCCGCTGGGATACGGGTGCACTCTGCTGACGGCTCCGCTGTTGCCGGCGATCGTCGAGATCCCGCTGTTCAGTCCATTCGGAGGGCCCGGGCAGGGCGCAGCCGACCTGTACTACGCGCTTCCGGCCTCCGTGCCCCCCGTCGAGCTGACGCTCCAAGCGTTCGTCCTCGATGCGTCCACGCCGCTCGGCGCCTCCGCGACGAACGCGGTCACGATGCGCTTGAAGTGAACGATGCGTGCGTGACCCGGGTGCCCTGCGCTCCGGGGAGTCGCCGTCGGCCCGATCGCGTTTGGCCCGGCCCGTGCTCTCGCTCCTTCGCCCTGCGGTTCGCTCCACGCACCGTTCGGTGACCCTGGGCGTTTCCTGGCCTTCCCTGCGTCACCGGAACGGAACCTCTGGAGCGAAACGTCGTCTGCCGTGCGATGCTGGAGGCACCCATGATCCTCGCTGGTCTCGTCTCTTCGTTGCTCCTCGCGCAATCGGTCGACCTGCTCCCTGCCCGCGTGACGGAAGGCGCGGCGGGGTTGGTGGCCGACTTCGATGGCGATGGAATGCTCGATCGGCTCGCCACCGACTTCGAGACGAACACCGTGACGCTGTTCCTCGGCGATGGGTTCGGTGGGTTCGTGCAGCGCAACACGTTGTCGTTCGCATTGGCGCCCCTCGTGAGCGCGCCGATCGACGTCGATGGCGATGGAGCGTTCGAGGCCGTCGTCGAGACCTGTTGCTCGGCGAACGGAATCTCGCTGATCCGCGTCGGGCCGAGCGGCCTTGCGGCGGCCACGACGATCGGCGGCTTGCCCTTCGCGCCTTGGGGGCTGCGCGCCGGGGACTTCACCGGGGATGGGATCGCGGACCTGCTCGGCGTCACGAACAACACGTACGTCGTGCTGGTCGGAGACGGGCTCGGCGGGTTCGCGATCGGACCGGTTTCGGCGAAGGACCCTCGCGCGTTGACCGTGACCCACATCGGGGATCTCGATGCCGACGGCGACGTCGACGCGGTCGCCGAGCGGGTCGAGCAATTCCTGCCCGGCAGTTTCGCCGTCGCGACGAATCTCGGGACCGGGGCCCTCGTCGATGGCGTCCAGGCGACTCAATTGCTCGGGACGTACCAAGCGCCGCGCGCGCTCGCCGACTTCGATCAGGACGGCCGTCTCGATCTCGTCGTCGGGTTGATCGGCGAGGCGAGCGATCCGATCGCCTTGCTGCGCAACGTCTCGACGGCGACGTCGGGACCGATCTTCACCGAGTTCGCCGCACTCGACCCGATGTCGTTGGTTTCGGGCGCGACCTCCGCACGCTTCGCCGACGCCGGCGTGTTCGACGTCGACAACGATGGCCGGCCCGAGTTCGCGAGTTCCGTCTGGTCGAACGCCGGACATCGGCTCGTGTTCCTGACCTCCGCCGCGACGCCGACCGGGTTCGCGGTGCTCGCGAGCCAGCCCTGCTTCGATCCGTTCCCCGGCCTGCTCGCGGACTTCGACCTGGATGGTGCGGCCGACCTCATCACCGATCGCGGCAGCCTGCACGCGTCGGTGCGCTTGAACGCGCTCGCCGTCGATCCGGACCTGACGTTCGATTTCGCCGCGGTGCCGAACTCGCCCGTGATCGCGCCGCTCGACGTCGACCATGACGGCGATCTCGACCTCGTGGTGGGGAGCGCGGCGGGGAACACCCTCGCGCTCAGCACGAACGTCGCCGGCGCGTTCTTGCCCGCGATCGGGTTCGCGCAGCTCCCGTCGGCCAGCGCGCGCATCGTGACCGCCGATGCCGACCTCGACGGCGACGTCGACGTGTTCGTGCGCTCGTGGTTCGACGTCACTCGATTCGACGACGTCGGAGGGACGCTGGTGCAGCGCGCGTCGTTCTCGGCGACGATCCAGCCCGGCTTCGGATTCCTCGCGGATCGCATGGCGCTCGGCGACCTCGACCAGGACGGGCGGCTCGACGCGGCGATCTGCGCGAACTCGGGGATGGGCGTGACGATCCTGCGCGGGACCGCGGCCGGGTTCGCGCTCGGCGCGACGCTGCCGCTGCCGCTCGCGTTCCGCGACGTCGCGATCGACGACGTGAACGGGGACGGCTGGCTCGACGTGGTCGCGACCAGCATGACCCACCCGGCGACGAATGCGTTCGTGAGCGTGTTCACCGGCGCGCCCGGCGGCTCGCTCTCGTTCGCCGGTTCGACCGCGCTCGGGCTCGCTGCGGTCGGCCTCGCGCTCGGCGACTTCGACGACGACGGACTCGTCGACGCCGCGGTCACGTCGCCGCACACGCGGACGATCCACGTCCTGCGGGGCCACGGCTCGAGCTTCAGCGGGTTCGACACGCTGCCGTTCGCGCAATCGAAGGGCGACCTGACGCGCCTGCGCGCGGTCGATCTCGACGGCGACGGTTGGCTCGACCTGGTCGCGTTCACGACCACGCAGCAAGTGTTCGGAGTGTTCTCGGGCCGCTACGACGGTTCGTTCACGCCGCGCGGGACGTTCGTCTGCATGGGCTCGGACTTCGCCGTGATGGACGTCGACGCCGACGGCCATCTCGACGTGGTCAGCGCCGGCGACAGCGTCGAGCTCGCGATCTCACGCGCGCAGGACGGCGCGGCGCGCGTCGAGGTCTACGGCTTTGGCAAGCCGGGCACGAACGGTGAGCCCACGCTCGGCGTGCTCGGTGCGCCGATCCTCGGCGCGCCGTTCGGGCTGCGGATCGAGTCCGGGCTGCCTAGCGCCGTTCCGGTGCTGTTCGTCGGTGCGCAGCGCGCCGCGCTGCCGTTCGACGCCGGGACGCTGAACGTCCTGCCCTTGCTGACGCTCGTGCTCCCGCCGCTTGACGGTGCCGGTCGGATCGAGCTGCCGCTGAGCTTGCCGCCGGCACCCGTGTTCGCAGGCTTCGTGCTCGACGCGCAAGCGGTGTTCGCCGATCCCGGCGCGACCGGGTTCCTGCAGACGGCGCAGACGAAGGGTCTCGAGATGGTGTTCGGGACGTGAACGGCGCCGCGCTGGTCCACCGAGAACGACGCGGTGGCGGGCGCGGCGAGTTGTCCGACGCCGTCGGGGCTTCGTCGGGCGACGAGCGAATCCGTTCCAACGAATCGCGCTGCGCGCTCGATCGAACCGTCACCGCTCCCGCGCGCGCAATGATGCGAGAGCATGCTCCGCGACCTCGCGCAGGCTGAGTCCGCCGCCGTCCAGATCGCGCGTGACGAACTCCTCGAGCGCCGCGCGGGCCGCGGCGCCGCCGATCTGGCCGAGCGCCTTCGCCGCGTGCAACCGGACCCACGACGAGTCGCGATCGAGCGCGTCGATCAACGCGGGAGCGGCGCGTTCGTCTCCGTGCAGCCCGAGGCCACTCGCCGCCGCACCGGCGATCGCGTCGTCGGCGTCGTCGAGGC
>JAEUIB010000103.1 GCA_016795255.1 Planctomycetota bacterium | reverse complement strand
CGCAGCACGCGGACGATCCGCGAGCGAGCTTGATCGAGTGCGCGATCGAACGCCAGGACGTCCGCGAGCGCGAGTATCTGTGGCGCGTCCGCGCGTTCGTCGACGACGGCGCGCAGCTCGCGCTCGACTCCGCGCAGCGCGTGATCGCGCATCACGTCGACAGCCGGCGTATCCACGAGCATCGGTTGCGGCTCGCCGACTTCTACGCCGAGCTCGCGCGCAGCTACGTCGTCGCGGTCGATCCGACGCAGGCGACGTTCGACGCGGCGCGCGCGCAACCTCGTGCAGGCGGCTGGTCGCACCTATGCCGAGGTCGCTGCGATCGACGGCATCCCGGAACGCGAAGAGGCGCGTGCGGGACTCGCCGCACTCGAAGCGCTGCTCGACCGCATCGCGAGCGCGACGCCGTGATCGCACGTCGCTGCGTCGCGATCTTCGTGCTCGGCGCCGTCGCGGGATGCGGCTCGTTGACGCTCGATCCCGCGGTGCGCGAGGCGCGCGGCGATCTGCTGGATGCGGCGCGGCGCGCCGTCGAGGCGTCGCTGACCGATCGCTTCGACCCCGCGATCGCGGCCGAGGTCGCGGCGGCGGACGCGACGTACGTGATCGACACGCGCAAGCCCGCCGGGGTCGCGCAGCGCGTGCGCGTGCTCGAAGCGCTGGCACGATCCGGCCGCGATGATCGGCTGGATGCTCTCGACGCGCTGCGCGCCGACGCCGCGGATCCGGTGTTCGTGACGTACGTCGAGCATCTGCTCGAACAGGACGATCGCTGGTATGCGCTCGCGCTCGAGCGGGACTCGGTGTGGAACGTCGTCGCCGGCTTCTTCAACGGGATCCTGGCGTCGGGGTACGCGCTGCTGAACGCGAACCCGATCGGCGTCGTGAAGCCGATCGTGCACGGCGTCGACGGCTTGATCCGCGACGTGCCGTTGGATGCGCGGGATCGCAAGCTCGCCGCGCTGAAGAAGCGGATGGCGAAGCAAGGCGTCGCGTCCGAGGACGTCGTCGAGGCGATCGCCGAACTCGAGGACGCGACGGTCAAGGAAGAGCTGTGGCTCGCGGAACGCGCGTTGGAGCGCGATCGCGTCGACGTCGCCGCGATGCATTGGAGCGTCGCGCACGCGGTGCGACCGACGGCGGCCGAGGTCGATGCGATGGCGCAGGCGATCGCGCGACGCGTCGAGGAACGCGCGGCGGCGCTCGATCTCGCGCTGCGGGTCGAGCCGCGCGAGCGCGAGCTCGGCCTCGACCAACGCGATGCTCCGGCGCACGAGGCGGCCGAGGTCGCGTCGGCACGATTGACGTCGGACGATCGGCGCTTGCTCGAGGCGCCGCGGCCCGACGTGATGCAGCGCGTCGCGACGGCACGGCAGCGGCACGACGACGAGCGCAGCCGATACGTGTGGACCGGAAGGCGCGACAGTCACGATCCGCTGCGGCGCTACGCCGAGGCGCGCGCGGCGTTGCATCGGTCGTTGCTCGATCGGCTCGAGCCGATCGTGTGGGTGCCGGCGACGCTGTTCCGCGCGGTGCTGAACGCGTTCACGGATCCGGTCGCGGATCAGCCGCTGGTCGACGCGTTGGCGAAGAACGCGAACGGTCTGCCGCAGGACGATCCGCGCCGCGCGGAGTTGCTGCGCGAGTTGGCGCGACGGTTGGACGATCGCGGTCAGTCGGAGCAG
>JAEUIB010000051.1 GCA_016795255.1 Planctomycetota bacterium | reverse complement strand
TCGTACAGCGGATCGCCACAGCTGCGGCGGGCTGCTGAGCGGCCGCAGCGAGAGCCCGTTCACGACGTCCCTTGGCGACGGAGTGGTTTCCAAACGCGCGCGAGCTTGAACCCGAGGGAGAACTTCGGGTCGCGCTTCGCGCTCCGCGGTGGCGATTGAAGGCGTCGGTAGATGACGGGGACGGAGGCGCGTCTGTCCCCGTCATGTGGGGACAGGTGCGGGGACAGTCCCGGGGACAGTCCCCAGCGCGCGCGGATCGTTCCACCCCTTCGCCCTTGCCTCCGACGCCACCGGGTCCCGCGCCGCCGTCACCGTTTTCCATGGTCCCGTTCACGTTCTCGTCTTCCGACCCAGTCCGCGCTCCGCTCGCGCAACGCAACGCACGACATGACGGGGACGGAGGCGCCTCCGTCCCCGATGTGTCCCCTGGCCCGTCCGCGATAGCCGGGGTCTCCTTGGTCTCCTCGTTCGGCCTACACTGCTGGCCTGCCCGTTCCGTCGTTCGAGACCTCCATGCTCGCCTCTCTCCTCCTCGCTTCGTTGGTGTTCGCTCCGCCCAGCGATGCGCAACTGCAGAAGCTCGTCGACAAGTGGTTCGCGGCCTCGCCCGAGCAACGGTCCTCGATCTCCGCCGAGTTCGCGCCGTTCGATGTCGTCGACGCGAAGACCTGTGCGAAGTGGTTGCCCAAGTTCATCGACTTGGCTCGCAAGGGCGACAAGCTCGATCTCGCCGCTGGGACTCACTACCTCTACGACGAGAAGAAGAAGCGCGGGAAGTACATCGTCCAAGGCAAGGGCGACAAGGCGCTCGTGTTCGGACTGCATGGCGGTGGCGCAGGTGTCGGCGATGCGGGATCCGCGCAGTCGGGACTCGGCGGCGCACTCGGCAAAGCCGGCGCCGTCGTGATCTACCCCGAGGTGCTCGAGAAGACCGAGTACGGCTGGGGCGAGGACGACACCGTGAAGTTCGTGCTCGAGTTGCTCGAGCGCGCGAAGCGGACCCGCGACTTCGACTGCAACCGCATCTACGTGACCGGACATTCGATGGGCGGTTACGGGACTTGGACCATCGGAGCTCGCTTCGCCGATCGGTTCGCTGGACTCGCCGCGTTCGCCGGCGCCGCGACTCCCTACTTCGAACCCGGCGACACGACGAAGACCAAGGTGATCGGCATCCAGGACGGAATCCTGCCGAACCTGCGCAACGTGCCGCTGTTCGTCTACCAGAGCCTCGACGACCAGAACGTGCCGCCGTGGTCGAACATCTTCGCCGCGAAGGAACTGAAGCGCCTGCAGCAGGAGCACGGCGGCTTCGAGTTCGTCTACGAGGAAGTCGACGGCCGAGGCCACGACTTCCCGGCGAAGGGCCCCGGCCCCGGCATCGAGTGGGCGATGAAGCACACGCGCGAGACGCGCCCGAAGAAGATCCTGTGGCAACCGACGTACTCGTGGAAGCGTCAGTTCTATTGGCTCGCTTGGGAGAAGCCGGAGATCGGCGCTCTCGTGCACGTCGAGATCACCGGCGACAACACGATCGCGATCACGACGAAAGCGAAGGCTCTCGATGGGTTCTCGCTGTTGCTCGACGATCGGCTCGTGGATCTGACGCGCGACGTGGTCGTCACGGTGAACGGGACCCAGGTGTGGAAAGGTGTGGGCGAACGGCGGCTGACGACGCTGCTCGAGACCGCGGCGGCGAACGCGGACGCCGACCTCGCGTTCCCCGTACGGATCCGTTGGTGAGGCGTCCCTCGAGTTTTCTCGTCGTGGGCTGAACCACTCGCGCGGTCGGCGCGCACGAATGCACTGCGATGAACACCGACCCACGACTCCTCGACCCGACCTTCCTGCTCGATCAAGACGCGCGCCTGCGCTCGTTGGCCCAGCGGCTCGTGCATGACGCCGCGTCCGCCGACGACGTCGTGCAGGAAACCTGGATGCGCGCGCTGCGCGGATCCGAGCGCGTCGAATCCAGTCTCGGCGGCTGGCTGTCCGGCATCACGCGGCACGTCGCGTTCGGGCGACGGCGCGAACTCGCGGCACGTACGCGCCGCGAGCACGCGACTCCACCACCTTCTCCACTTCCCTCCGCCGAGGATCTCGTCGCCCGCGAAACCGCTCGACGCGCCGTCGTCGCCGCCGTGATGCGATTGCCCGACGCCGCGCGTGACGTCGTCGTGCTGCGCTTCTTCGATGATCTGTCGGCGCGCGCGATCAGCCAGCGCATCGACGTGCCGCTCGAGACGGTCCGCACGCGCATCAAGCGCGCGCTCGAACAATTGCGCCGCGACCTGGATCGCGAGTACGGAGGCGACGGCCGTTCGTGGTGCGTCGCGTTGGCACCGATCCTCGCGGTGCCGAAAGCCGCCGTCAGCACATTGGCGATCGCGAGCATCGCGGCGGTCGTC
>JAEUIB010000862.1 GCA_016795255.1 Planctomycetota bacterium | reverse complement strand
GACGACCTCGTGCGCCTCGCGAAGCAGATGAACATCGAACTGGTGACCGCCGACCTCAGCGAGTGACCGGCGCATCGGATTCGTGACGGCCGACCGGCCGACCCCGTCCGAGGGGCCGGCAGGTCGCGTTTCGTGCTGGAGCCGCGGCGTCGATTCGACCGATTGGAGAGGCGGGCGATTCCCGTTCGAGCGCCCCGGAGTCCCGCGTTGGTCGGTACGGATCCTCCTCCTCAGGCATCGTCGCGACCGAGCGACCCGCGCGCGTCCGCGATGCGCCGAGGGTGGCGTTCGTCGTGGCGAGTCGCCGCCGCTGCGCTGCTGCTGATCGTCGTGATCGGCGTGCCGCGCGCGCCGATGCCGACGCTCGGCGCGATGCCGCTCGCGCACCTGCTGCGTGGAGCATCGCCGATCGAATCGCGCTCCGTCGTCGGCGGCGCCGAGAGCCGCGTACACGCGCTGCTGCGCTGCGAAGGTGGTGCGGCGAACGCTCTGGACGCCGAACTCGTCGCGTTGTCGCGCGCGGGAACGTCGCCCGCGGCGATCGTCCGCGCAGTGATGGCGATCGGCGAACGCCCGATCCACGACCGCGACGAAACGCTCGAAACCGCATCGCTCGAGCCGTGCGCATTGGACGGCGACTTCGGCGTCGCGGTCGCCGTCGCCACCCGCGCGAACCTCGCTCGACTCGATGCCACGACGCGCGACGCGCTGTCCGCGTTCGTCGGCGCGATCGAGCGCGCGAGCGTGGTCGCCGAGGTCGCGGGCTTCCTCGATCCGCGGCGCATCGAGTTGGCGCAGCGCCTCGCGGACGCGATGGCCCGCGGTGACGCACCGGACGCCGGCGATCTCGCGGCGGCGCGGGAGATCGACGACGCGACGTGGGTCGACGAAGTGATCCGTATGCATCGCGCGGCCGAACGCGCGCGTGTGGTCCTCGCGGAGTCGTGGCGGCGTGCCGAGCGCCTCGGGTTCTTCACGTTGCCTCCCGGCGACGCATGGCCGCGAGACCTCGTCTTCGCGCTGCGATCGCGCGCCGGACCGATCCTGATCACCGGACCGCTGTCGAGCGTGATCCCGATGCGCGGCGTCGCCGCCGTGATCGACATGGGAGGCGACGACGTCTACACCGACGCGATCGGACTTCCGGGGCTGTCGCAGGGCGATCCGCCGGCGACGCTCGTGCTCGACCTCGACGGCGACGACGACTACGTCGGGTCACGAGGTCGGCTCGGCGCCGGGATCGGTGCGCTCGGCGTCGTCGTCGACGCGGCTGGACGCGATTCCTACGAGGCTCGCGCGCCCGGCCTCTGCACCGGGATCCTCGGGGCCGCCGTGCTCGTCGATCACGGCGGCGACGATCGGTACGACGCGGAGCGCGTCGCGTTCGGCGCGGCCGCGTTCGGGACCGCGGTGCTGATCGACGTCGAGGGCGACGACCGCTACCAAGCGCGCGGGTTCGCGTTCGGTGCGGCGTCCGACTCGGGCTTCGGCGCCGTCGTCGACGCCACCGGCTACGACCTCGTCATCGTCGCACCGTCGCAGAAGGACGCGGATCTGCCGTGCATCGCGGTCGGCGCGGTCGCGATCGGGCCGTCGGGGACGCCGGGGACCGCCCTGTGGTTCGACCGTCGAGGCGACGACATCCTGCGGATCGGCGCCGGTTGCGGGGGCTACGCCGACGGTTGCGGCTTGGCCTTGGCGATCGACCTGGCGGGCGACGACGTGGTGTCCGGAGGCGACCTCTGCCTCGGGGCCGCTCAGAACGGCGGATTCGCGTTGTTCCGCGACCTCGCGGGGATGGACCGTGTCGTCGCGCGGCGGCGGACGCTCGGGTTCGCGTCCGATGCGATCGCCGTGGCGGTCGACGACGGGGGGGACGACGAGCGCATCACGCTCGACCCGGGACGCGGGGCGCGCGAGCGCGGGGGAGCCGGGGTCTTCGCCGACCTGCCCGACGAATCGCCTCGTTGAACTCCGCCGCCGCGTACTGCAAGCTGCCCGGCTTGGTTCGGCCGAGTTCAAGCCGCTGCGCGGACAAAGCCGAAGGAACGCTGATCCTCCCGTACGCGGTGCCCATCGATGAAGATCCGTGACCTGTTCGGCCGTGGCGAAGCGGTCGTGTCGTTCGAGTTCTTCCCCCCGAAGAGCGACGAAGGCATGGCCTCGCTGTTCCGCACGATCGACGAACTCAAGCCGTTGAAGCCCTCGTTCGTGTCGGTCACGTACGGCGCCGGCGGTTCCACGCGCGACCGCACGCTCGAACTCGTCGGGCGCATCAAGAACGAACTCGGCATCGAGACCATGGCGCACCTGACGTGCGTCGGGAGCACGGTCGAAGAGATCGAGTCCGTGCTGGCGCGGCTCGGCGAGCGCGGCATCGAGAACGTGCTGGCGCTGCGCGGCGACCCGCCGCAAGGTCAGACGACGTTCGTCAAACCCGAGGGTGGATTCGGCTACGCGTCCGAGCTCGCGCGCTTCGTCCGCTCGCGATCGACGTTCTGCGTCGGCGGCGCGTGTTATCCGGAAGGCCACGTCGAGTGTCCGGACAAGGAGCTCGATCTGCGCCACCTGAAGCAGAAGGTGGACGCGGGCGTCGACTTCCTGGTCTCGCAGTTGTTCTTCGACAACCTCGACTACTTCGACTTCGTCGCGCGCGCGCGCGCCATCGGCATCACCCTGCCGATCGTGCCGGGCATCATGCCGATCACGAACGTCGCCCAGGTGAAGCGCTTCACGCAGATGTGCGGCGCGCGGATCCCGAAGTCGTTGGCGAAGCGGCTCGAAGGCGTCGCGCACGATCCGGAAGCGGTCGTCCGCGTCGGCGTCGAGCACGCGACGGCGCAATGCAAGGGCTTGCTCGAGGGCGGGGCGCCCGGCGTCCACTTCTACACGCTGAACAAGTCGCCGGCGACGCGCGAGGTCTTCCTGAACCTGAAGCGCATGCGTCTGCTCTGACCGCCGCTCCGCGTCGAGCGCTATCATCCCGCCCCCCGCGGCCTCGCGCCGCGGCCCGATCTTCGGCTGCGTAGCGCCGCCGGATCGAACCCAGGGAGAGCGCCATGACGAACCCCGAGATCAGCTCCGTCCTGAAGGAAAAGCGCGTGTTCCCGCCGCCGGCGGAGTTCGCGGCGGCCGCGCACGTCGGCTCGATGGAGCGCTATCGCGAGCTGTACCGCCGCTCGATCGACGATCCGGAAGGGTTCTTCGGCGACGTCGCGCGCGAGCTGCATTGGCACGCGCCGTGGAACAAGGTGCTCGACTGGCAGTTGCCGTTCGCGAAGTGGTTCGTCGGCGGCAAGACGAACCTCGCGTTCAACTGCCTCGATCGTCACCTCGGCACGTGGCGCAAGAACAAGGCCGCGATCATCTGGGAGGGCGAGCCCGGTGAAGTCCGGACGCTGACGTATCTGCAGTTGCATGCGGAGGTCTGCAAGTTCGCGAACGCGCTGTCCGCGCTGGGGCTGAAGACCGGCGACACCGTCGCGATCTACATGCCGATGGTGCCGGAGCTGCCGATCGCGCTGCTCGCGTGTGCGCGCCTCGGCGTCGGGCACTCGGTCGTGTTCGGCGGCTTCTCCGCCGAAGCGCTCCGCGAGCGCATCAACGATTGCGAAGCGAAGGCGGTCATCACCGCCGATGGCGGGTTCCGCAAGGGCTCGACGTTCGCGCTGAAGGCCAGCGTCGACGACGCGATCAAGGACTGTCCGAGCATCCGCCATTGCGTGGTGCTGAAGCGCACCGGGCAGGACGTCGCGTGGAGCGCCGGTCGTGACCATTGGTGGCACGACCTGACGGCGAAACAGTCTGCGAGGCACGAAGCGCCGGCGCTCGACGCCGAAACGTTGCTGTTCATCCTCTACACGTCGGGCACGACCGGGAAGCCGAAGGGCATCGTGCACACGACGGGCGGCTACATGGTCGGCACGTACCTGTCCGCGAAGCTGGTCTTCGACCTGAAGGACGACGACGTCTACTGGTGCACCGCGGACGTCGGATGGGTCACCGGGCACTCGTACATCGTCTACGGACCGCTGCTGAACGGCGCGACGGTGGTCATGTACGAGGGTGCGCCGAACGTCCCGCATCCGGGCCGCTTCTGGGAGATCGTCGAGCGCCACCGCGTGACGGTCTTCTACACGGCGCCGACCGCGCTGCGGACGTTCGTGCGCTGGGGCGACGAGCATCCGAATCGGTTCGATCTGTCGTCGCTGCGGCTGCTCGGCACGGTCGGCGAGCCGATCAACCCCGAAGCGTGGATGTGGTACCACCGCGTCATCGGCAAGGAGCGCTGCCCGATCGTCGACACGTGGTGGCAGACCGAGACCGGCAGCATCATGATCACGCCGCTGCCGGGAGCGACGCCGACGAAGCCGGGCTCCGGCACGCTGCCGTTCTTCGGCGTCGAGCCGGACGTCGTCGACGCCACCGGCAAGTCGGTGAAGCCGAACGAAGGTGGCTTCCTCGTGCTGAAGCGCCCGTGGCCGTCGATGCTGCGCACGATCTACAAGAACCCGGAACGCTTCAAAGAGGGCTACTGGAAGCGCTTCCCGGGCTTCTACTTCGCCGGCGACGGTGCGCGTCGCGACGAGGACGGGTACTTCTGGATCATGGGTCGCGTCGACGACGTCATCAACGTCAGCGGCCATCGGTTGTCGACGATGGAGGTCGAGTCCGCGCTGGTCTCGCACCGCAAGGTCGCCGAAGCGGCCGTGGTCGCGCGGCCCGACGACGTGAAGGGGCAGGCGATCGTCGCGTTCGTCACGCCGAAGCAGGGCATGCAAGCCGACGACGATCTGCGGACCGAACTGCGCGGCCACGTCGTCAAGGAGATCGGCGCGCTGGCCCGGCCCGACGACATCCGGTTCACCGATGCGCTGCCGAAGACGCGCTCCGGCAAGATCATGCGCCGCTTGCTGCGCGACATCGCCGCAGGCCAGGCGATCTCCGGCGACACGTCGACGCTCGAGGACTACTCGATCCTCGCGCGGCTGCGCACGGACGACGACGAATGACGCATTGCGCGCAGGCGGCGGTGGGCTACCAGCACGGCGCGTTCACGCCGGTCGCATCCGTGCCTCGATCCGACGGATCCAGGTGCGTGGTGTGTTGCGCCGCGTGACGCAGACGGAGCCCTTCGTGCGAATCCCGAGTCCGCGTGCCGACGCCCTGCCGTTCCTGCCGCGCACGCGAGCCGAGCTCGACGCGCTGGGCGACGGCGTCGTCGACGTGGTGTTCGTCACCGGGGACGCGTACGTCGACCATCCCTCGTTCGCGATGGCGATCCTGGGGCGGGTGCTCGAGGCCGCGGGCTTCCGCGTCGCGATCCTGTCGCAGCCGGATTGGACGCGCGTCGAGGAGTTCCGCACGTTCGGCCGACCCCGCCTGTTCTTCGCCGTCAGCGCGGGGAACATGGACTCGATGCTGAACCGCTACACGGCGTCGAAGAAGCCACGCTCCGACGACGCGTACTCCGAAGGCGGAGCGGCCGGCAAGCGCCCTGATCGCGCAACGAACGTCTACGCGCAGCGCTGCCGTGAGGCGTTCCCCGGCGTGCCGGTGGTCGCCGGCGGCGTCGAAGCGAGTCTGCGTCGCTACGCGCACTACGACTACTGGAGCGATGGCGTCAAGCCGTCGATCCTGCTGACGAGCAAGGCCGACGTCGTCGTGTTCGGCATGGGGGAAGCTCCGATCGTCGAGATCGCGCGACGACTGGCGGCGGGCGCGCGGGTCGAGGACCTGCGCGACATGCGGAGCGTCGCGTACCTGCTCGGCGAGAAGGAGAGCGTGCCCGCGTTCCCGGACGCGATGCGCGCGGCGGGGACGCCTTCCGACGACACGAAAGAGATCCCATCGTTCGAGGACGTCGCCGCCGACAAAGTGAAGTTCGCGCTCGCGACGCGAGCGATCCACCTCGAATCGAATCCGATGAACGCGCGTCGCCTGCTGCAGCGACACGGCAAGCGCGTCGTCGTCTGCAATCCGCCGGCGTTGCCGCTGTCGGAAGCGGAGATGGACGCGATCTACGACCTGCGCTTCGCGAGGCGGCCGCACCCGTCGTACCGCGCGGCGATCCCCGCGATGGAGATGATGAAGACGTCGGTGACGGTGATGCGCGGCTGTTTCGGCGGCTGCACGTTCTGCTCGATCACGACGCATCAGGGGCGCATCATCCAATCGCGCTCGCAAGCGTCGATCACGCGCGAGATCGCCGCGCTCGGGAAGGACCCGTCGACGAAGGG
>JAEUIB010000854.1 GCA_016795255.1 Planctomycetota bacterium | reverse complement strand
TGCATCCGACGCGCAACCTGACGACGGCGGATCCGAGTTGCGATCTCGATTACGTGCCGGGTGCGGCTCGCGACGTGAACGTGCGGTACGCGCTGTCGAACTCGCTCGGGTTCGGCGGGCACAACGTCTCGTTGCTGCTCGGCAAGCCCTGAGGCGCTCGGCGCCGATGCTCGCGCTCGCGTTCGACGGGGTCGCTGCACGCGTGGTCGAACGCACCGCGGCGGCCCTTCCCGACCGTCCCGCCGACGAAGCGCAGCTCGCGCTGCGGCTCGGCGGCATCTGCAACACCGACCTCGAGATCGCTCGCGGCTACATGGGATTCCGTGGCGTGCTCGGCCACGAGTTCGTCGCCGAAGTCACCGACGCCGCGGATCGACGATGGATCGGCCGCCGGGTCGTCGGTGGGATCAATTGCGGCTGCGGCACCTGCGCGTCCTGCGCGAACGGACACGGTCGCCACTGCCCGCGGCGAACGGTGCTCGGGATCCTCGGGCGCGACGGCGCGCTCGCGTCGACGTTCCAGTTACCGACGTCGAACCTCGTCGCGGTTCCGGACTCGGTGCCCGACGAGGCCGCGGTGTTCGCGGAACCGCTCGCTGCGGCACTGCGCGTCGTCGAGCAGTTGGACGAGCAACGCCTCGACTGGGCGTCCGCCGACGTGGCGGTCCAAGGCGACGGCAAGCTCGGTTTGTTGTGTGCGATCGTCCTGGCCGAGCGCGCTCGCAGCGTGACGCTGTTCGGGCGACACGCGGGTCGGGTTCCGTTGCCGGCCGGTGTCCGTGAACTTCCGGCCGCCGACACGAGCGCCCGTGGATTCGGTGTCGTCGTCGAAGCGACCGGATCGCCCGGTGGCTTCGAGCAGGCGCTGACCCGCGTCGCTCCGCTCGGTAGCGTGGTCTTGAAAACCACGTGTGCGGGCAAGACCACGGCGGCCCTCGCGCCGATCGTCATCGACGAGGTGCGCGTGATCGGTTCCCGTTGCGGCGATCTCGCCGCGGCCGTGGCGTGGCTCGGGCGGGCGCGATTGCCGGTCCGTGAGCTCGTCGCCGCTCGATTCTCGTTGGCGGATGCCGAGCAAGCGTTGGCGTTCGCCGCGCGTCCGGGTGCGTTGAAGGTCCTCGTAGAAGGAGGCGCGACTTCGTGAGTCCGTCGTTGTCCGAGTTCAGAAAGCCGTTCGAAGCCGCTGGCCAAGGTCACGTGTTCCGCCATGCCGAGGCGCAAGACGCCGCGGCGCAAGCGCGCCTGGCGCAGCAGCTCGCCGGCATCGACCTGAAGCTGCTGAAGCGGCTCGTCGACGAGATGAAGCAGGACCGCCCGGTCACCGCGCTCGAACTCGATCGCGTCGAGCCGGCCCCGTTCCTCGCGCTGCCGGTCGGTCCGGGCGGTCGCCGCCGCGAGAAGCGCGCGGCGCAGGCCGGCATCGAGGCGCTGACCGCCGGGAAGGTCGCGGCGATGGTCGTGGCCGGTGGCCAGGGCTCGCGCCTCGGATTCGAGGGACCGAAGGGGTGCTTCCCCATCGGACCGGTCAGCGGCTGCTCGTTGTTCGAATGGCATTTCCAGAAGGTCGTCGCGTCCCGGCGTCGGTTCGGCGCGGCGATTCCGATGCTCGTGCTGACGAGCCCCGCGAACCACACGCAGACGATCGAGTTCCTGCGCGCCAACCGCTGGTTCGGAATGCCCGAGCAGGACGTGATCGTGTTCCCGCAAGGCATGCTGCCGGCGGTCGATTTCGACGGACGCCTGCTGTTGGAGGCGCCCGACGCGTTGTTCCGATCGCCGGACGGTCACGGCGGTGCGTTGCTCGCGCTCGCGCGCGAAGGCGTCCTCGACGAGCTGACGCGGCGCGGCATCGAGAACATCTTCTACTTCCAGGTCGACAACCCGCTGGTGAAGGTGCTCGACGCGACGTTCCTCGGACACCACCGGCTCGCCGAATCCGAGATGTCGAGCAAGATGGTCCTGAAGCGCGATCCGAAGGAGAAGGTCGGCGTGTTCGCTCGCGCCGGACGACGCATCGGCATCGTCGAGTACAGCGACCTCCCCGAAAACCTCGCGCAGGCGGTCGAGCCCGACGGAGCGGTGCGCTTCGGCGCGGGGAACATCGCGATCCACGTCATCGACGTCGCGTTCGCGCGGCGGGTCAACGAGGGCGGGTTGCGCCTGCCGTACCACCGCGCGAAGAAGGTCATCCCGTGCCTCGGCGCGGACGGCGTGCTGACGCGACCGACGGCGCCGAACGGAGTGAAGTTCGAGACGTTCGTGTTCGACGCGCTGCCGCTCGCGAAGCGCGCGCTGGTCGTCGAAACGAGCCGCGCCGAAGAGTTCTCGCCGGTGAAGAACGCCGAGGGTGAAGACTCGGCGGCGACGGCGCGGCGCGACCTGTTGAACCTGTTCCGCTCGTGGTTGTCGGAAGCCGGCTTCGCGGCGGGCGACGGGGCGGTGCTCGAGATCGCGCCGTCGTTCGCACTCGACCGTGAGGAGTTCGCTCACAAGGTCGCCGTCGAGCGCGTGCTGTGCGACGGCACGCTGTGGGTCAAATAAGCAGCGGCAGCGCGGCGCGCGAGCGGGAGTGGCGCATGGGTTCAGGCAAGGCGCGAGTGGCGGTCTGTTGCGGCGGCCCGTCCGGCGAGCGTGAGATCAGTCTGTTGTCCGGGCGCTCGGTGCTCGCGGCGTTGCGTGAAGCCGGACACGAGGCCGTCGGCGTCGAGATCGGGCGCGATGGGGGATTCGCGTTCGACGGCTCGACGCCGATCGAACTCGAACGCGCGTTGCCGCGACTGCGGTCGTGCGCCGACGTCGTGTTCCCCGCGCTGCACGGCGCGTTCGGCGAGGACGGCACGTTCCAGGGACTGCTCGAGTCCGCGGGGCTGCGCTACGTCGGATCCGGCGTCGCGGCGGCCGCGCTGGCGATGGACAAGGACTTCACGCGCCGCATCGCGCAGACCTACGGCATCCGGCTCGCGTCCGGAGTCGCCGGACGCAATCTGCGATCGGCGCGCGCCGCCGCAGCGTTGATCGACGACGCGTCGCGCTTGGCGTTCCCGTTGTTCGTGAAGCCGTCCCGCTCCGGATCGAGCGTCGGTGTGACGCGCGTCGCCGACGTCGCGGCGCTCGCCGCCGCGGTGTCGGCCGCGCTCGCCCACGACGATTGTCTGGTGGTGGAGCAGGGCGTCACCGGCGTCGAGGTGTCGTGCCCGATCCTCGGCGACGCCGGTGACGACGCCCACGCGCTGCCGGTCGTCGAGATCGTGCCGAAGGCCCATACGTTCTTCGACTACGAGGCGAAGTACACGGTCGGCCACAGCGACGAGATCTGTCCGGCACGCATCGATGCCGCGACGACGAGCGCGATCCAACGCGCGTCGCTGGTGATGCACGACGCGCTCGGTTGCCGATCGATGTCGCGGTCGGACTTCATCGTCCCGCCGAGCGGTGAGCCCGTGTTCCTCGAGCTGAACGTGCTGCCCGGAATGACGCCGTTGTCGTTGCTGCCGAAGTCGGCCGCGACCGCGGGGATCTCGTACCCGGAGCTCTGTTCCAGGCTCGCGCAGAGCGCGTTCCACCGCCCGTGGACCGGAGTGTTCGCCGCGGATCGCGGGTAGCGGACCTGGAAACCGGTCGAGACCGTTCCATGACGACGATCGGTCGCTATTCTCTGCGGCCCGGTGCAGCGGCCAGAGTGGCGGAATGGCAGACGCGGCGGATTCAAAATCCGTAGTCCCTTACGGGGCGTGGGGGTTCAAGTCCCCCCTCTGGCACCAAGCCGATTCGACTGGTAGTGTCCTCGGCCTTTTGCGACGGACGTGGGCCGTTAACTCAGCGGCTAGAGTGCCATCCTCACACGGTGGAAGTCAGGGGTTCAAATCCACTACGGCCCACCACGTCCGATCCCCCGGCGCATCGACGCGCATGCCAGGCGCGTCGCTCGACGAACCCCGCGACTTCGACCGCGCGCCGGCGGCAACGAGAGACCACGACGCCATGGACGCTTTCGCCGAAGGTAAGTTGCTCGCGGCGGGTTGCCTCAGC
>JAEUIB010000824.1 GCA_016795255.1 Planctomycetota bacterium | reverse complement strand
CGTGGCTGTCGGACATCGTCGAGTTCCTGGTCCGCGAGATCGGGCTGCGCGGGGCCGTCGTCACGCAGCGCATCCGCAACCTGCGCGGCGAAGCCTCGCGCCAGGGTGCGGCCGCGATCCGCGCCGGCGAGCCGTTGCCGTCGCGACTCGTCGCGCTCGAGCACGGGCTGCGCTTCGAGGTCCGTCCCGAGGCGGGCCAGAAGGGCGGCCTGTTCCTCGACCAGCGCGACAACCGGCGCGCCGTCGCGGCGTGGTGCGCGGGTCACCGCGTGCTGAATCTGTTCGCGTACACCGGTGGATTCTCGATCCACGCGCTCGCGGCCGGGGCCGCGCACGTGACGAGCCTCGACATCGCTCCGGGTCTCGCGCACTCCGTGAACGAGAACCTGGCGTTGAACGGCCTCGCGAACGAACGCCACGAGTTCGTCGCGGCCGATGCGTTCGCATGGCTCGAACAGCCGACGCGGCGTCGCTTCGACGTCGTGATCGTCGATCCGCCGTCGCTCGCGACGTCGCGGAAACAGGTTCCCCAAGCCGAGCAGGCCTACGTGAAGACGTTCGCGTCGGCGGCACGTGCGGTCGAGGACGACGGGTTGCTGGTCGCGTGCTCGTGCACGGCGCAAGTCGGCGAGGAGTCGTTCCTCGAACTGGTCGGTCGTGCGATGGACGTCGCCGGGCGTGCGTTCCGGATCGCCGAGGTCCGCGGCCTGCCGCCCGATCATCCGACGCTCGCGGCGCTCCCCGAGAGCCGCTATCTCAAGTGTGCGTTCGTCCGGATCGACCCGCGCTGATCGACGCGCGAGCGCGCCGCGCGCGTCACTTGCGAACGCGTTCCTTGGCTTCGTCGGAGACGAGGAAGAAGCGGCCGATCTCCGCTTCGAACTTCGTGCCGTCGTCGCGCTCCATCGTGTACGAGCCTTCCATCGTTCCCCAGCGCGTGCGCAGCGGGCAACCGCTCATGTACTGGAACGACTTGCCGGGCGCGATCCGCGGTTGCTTGCCGATGACGCCGGCTCCGCGGACGTCTTCCCTCGCGTTGTTCGCGTCGAGGATCACCCAATGGCGATCGAGCAGCTTCGCCGGTGCGTCGCCATCGTTCGCCACGGTGATCGTGTACGCGAAGAAGTACATCGAGTTGTCCGGGTCGGACTGCTCGGGGATGTACTCCGCGTGCGCGTGCACGCGGATGCCGGAGGTGGTGCGTTCGGAGTCTGGGGATTGAGTCATGGCCGTCGGAGCTTACCAGCCCGCTCAACCAGCCCGCTGAAAGCGTCCGCCCGCCCGCGCACGGCCCACGGGCGGGCCGTGCGCGCATGAACGGGAGGTCCGGTCGCGGAAACCTCGACACTTCCGCGTTCCTGGGATATCGAAGGGAGCCCTCGTCATGTCGAAGGAGACGCGCATGAATCGCCCGACGGTGACCGTCCGCTTGCTCGACGAAGAAGGCCGCCTCACCGACATCCGTGAGGTGGAGAAGGTCGTGAAGTCCGACGCCGAGTGGAAGGCGCAACTCACGCCGGAGCAATTCCGTGTGACGCGTGGGAAGGGCACGGAGCGACCGTTCTGCGGCGCGTTCTTCGACCACCATCAGGACGGCGTCTACCGCTGCGTGTGCTGCGACCTGCCGCTGTTCCGCTCGGACGCCAAGTTCGATTCGGGCACCGGCTGGCCGAGTTTCTTCATGCCGATCGCGCGCGAGAACATCGGCGGGATCGCGGACTCGAGTCACGGCATGGTGCGGACCGAGATCGTCTGCCGCCGCTGCGACGCGCACCTCGGGCACGTGTTCGAGGATGGTCCGCATCCGACCGGTTTGCGCTTCTGCATGAACTCGGAGTCGCTGCGCTTCGTCGCCGACCGCAAGCCCGAGCGACCCGCGGTCGAAACGCGCTTCGCGACGTTCGGCGCCGGCTGCTTCTGGGGCGTCGAGGAGACGTTCCGGAAGATCACCGGAGTCGTCGACACCGCGGTCGGCTACGAGGGCGGACACGTCGATCGCCCGACCTACCAGGACGTCTGCAGTGACGAGACCGGTCACGCCGAGGTCGTCCAGGTCGAGTACGACCCGAACGTCGTCGGCTTCGATCGCCTGCTCGACGTGTTCTTCGCGAACCACGATCCGACGCAGAAGAACCGCCAGGGACCCGACGAGGGCTCGCAGTACCGCTCGGCGGTGTTCGTCCGCGACGACGACGAGCGTCGAGCCGTCGAGGCGAAGATCGAGCACCTCGATGGGACGGGTCGGTTCCGCAAGCGCATCGCGACGACGATCGAGCCGCACACGACGTTCTGGCGCGCCGAGGAGTACCACCAGCGCTACTTGGACAAGCGCGGGATGGGGAGCTGCCACACGTAGCGAACGTCGCGCGCGCGACGGATCGCGCGCCCGCTCGTTCGTCAGTTCGCCGTCAGGATCGCCAGCAGTTCGTCGCCGTACTTCGCGAGTTTGTGCGGGCCGACGCCGGAGATCGCGCCGAGCTCCGCGTGCGTCCGAGGTCGCGCCGACACCAGCGCGTCGAGGACCTTGTTCGAGAACACGACGAACGCCGGTTGATCTTCGGATTGGGCCCGCTGCCAGCGCCATTGCCGCAGCCGCTCGCGCAGCGGCTCGTCGGCCGCCGAGACTTCGACGGGCGGCGACGGACGAGGTTCGTTCGGGGCGGCCTCGCGTGTCGGCGTGGGGCGGTGCGGCGTCGTCGGCGCGCGCGCCGTCGCGCTCCCGCCGAGATCGGCGTCCGGCATCGCGTCGCGGCCCTCGTGGACGGCCCGCCCGAAGTCCGTCAGCGCGACCAGCGGATACTCGCCGCCTTCGATGCACAGCAGGTCGAGCGCGATCAACTCGTTGAACAACAGCTCGGCGCCGCGGGCTCCGAGGGATCGCAGCGCTCCGTACTCGCGCGCGCGATCGAGGCCGCCGTCGACGACGCCTCGGCTCCGTGACCCGAGCAGCGCGTCGATCAGCCGACGCCTGCCGTAGCGCTCGTCGTAGGTGCGGACCAACGACAGCGCCGCGCGCACGTGTTCGGACTCGCGCCCGGTCAGCGGTCTCCGCGCGCCTTGTTTGCGACACGCTCCGCAATGGCCGCACGGACCGCGCGTGCCGGGGCCGGCGAAGTGCTCGACGAGATGAGCGCGCAGGCACCGCGCTCGTTCGGCGTAGCCGATCATCTGGTCGAGTCGCATGCGCTCGCGGCGCGCGCGTTCGTGCGTCAGCGCGTGGTCGATCGGTTTGTCGTCGAGCAGCCGAGCGACGCGGACGTCGCCGTCGATGCCGCGCGCGACGACCCCGTGTTCCTCGAGGATCCGCAGCGCGGAATCGATCGCGCGCGGATGCG
>JAEUIB010000716.1 GCA_016795255.1 Planctomycetota bacterium | reverse complement strand
GACTGTTCTTCGCCGCGCCGTTGCCGTTCGTGCCGGCCGAGTGGCTGCAGGACGAGAAGCCGATCCGACTGCTGGTCGCGTGCTCGGTCGCGGTGATCGCGCTGGCGGCGATCGACGCCGTCACCGGCTACTTCCGCGCGTTGATCTCCGCGCGCGCCGGGCACAAGGCGGTGCAGCGGATCCGCGCGGACCTCGTCGATCGCCTGCAGGGCCTCGATCTCGACTTCCATCGCCGTCACGGACTCGGCGACATGCTGCTGCGCGTGACCGGCGACGTCGGATTGCTGCGCGAGCTGCTGCTCGACGGCTTGGTCGAGATCGGCCGGAACGCCGGCGTCGTCATCGCGATGGTCGTCGTGATGGCGTGGGTCGATCTGCCGCTGACGGCGACGGCGTTGCTCGTCGTGCCGACGTTGCTGTGGATCGTGAAAGCGTTCACGCCGGCGATCGAGAGCGCGGTGAAGAAGCAGCGCAAGAAGGAAGGCGCGCTCGCGACCGACGTGTCCGAGGCGCTGGCCGCGTTGCCGCTCGTGCAATCGTTCTGCCTCGAAGGCCGGACGCGCGAACGCATCAAGACGCAGAACCGCTCGAGCGCGCGCGCCGGACTGCGGACGACGCGCCTCGAAGCGTCGCTCGGCAGCTTCGCCGAACTGGCGCTCGCGGGCGGGACCGCCGCGGTGCTGTCGTACGGCGCGTGGCGCGCGCTGTCGGGCCACCTGACGCCGGGCGATCTGGTCGTGTTCACGTCGTACGTCCGCGCGCTGTACAAGCCGGTCCGCGGCATCGCATCGCGCAGCGCACGGATCGCGAAGGCATCGGCGTGCGCGTCGCGCATCCTCGAGATCCTCGACCTGCGCCCGCGCATCGAGGACGCGCCCGACGCACAGCCGTTGGTCGTCCCGCGCGGTGCGATCGAGCTGCGCGACGTCGTGTTCTCGTACCGCGAGCAGGAGCGCGTGCTCGACGGCGTCGACGTGACGATCCATCCGGGGCAGCACGTCGCGTTGGTCGGCCGCAGCGGCGTCGGCAAGACGACGCTCGGCATGATGCTCGCGCGCTTCCACGATCCGGTCCGCGGAACCGTCGCGATCGACGGCCAGGACCTGCGCGGTGTGACGCTGCGATCGCTGCGCAGCCAGGTCGGCGTGGTGTCGCAAGAGACCGTGCTGCTGCGCGGCACGATCGCCGAGAACATCGCGGCCGCGCGGCCCGACGCGACCCCCGCCGAGGTCGAGGCCGCCGCGCGCCTCGCCGGAGCGCACGCGTTCATCGAGCGCTTCGAGGACGGCTACGACACCGTCGTCGGCGAGCGCGGCGCGACGTTGTCGGGCGGCCAAGCGCGACGCATCGCACTCGCCCGCGTGTTGCTGAAGCGAGCGCCGATCGTCGTGCTCGACGAACCGATGACCGGACTCGACGCCGAAGTCGAAGCCGAAGTCTCACGCCAACTGCTGACGCATCTGCGCGGCACGACGGTGATCGTCATCGCGCACCACGCGAGTCTGCTGCCGTTCGTCGATCGCGCGATCGTGCTCGACGAAGGGCGCGTCCTCGAGGACGGCTCGCACGACGAGTTGCTCGAGCGCGACGGCTTGTACGCACGGCTGTTCCGCGTCGGCCATGCGCGCTCTCGCGAGCCGGTCGTCGCGATCGGTGCTTCACGCGTCGCGGAGGGGCTGCGATGAGCACGCCGACCGCGAGTCGCTTGTCCTCGGCGCTGAAGAAGGCGCGGTCGCTCGACGAGGTCGCGGTGGCGCTCGAGCCGCACGTGCCGACGCTGCTCGGGCGCGAGGCGCGACTCGACGCGATCGACGGCTTCCGCGTCCATCCGCTGAAGGACGACGGCTACGGCGTCGAGTACCGCGTGCGCGTCGGTGGGCAGCGTCCCGCGGCGTGCGCGAAGGACGGTGCGATCTCGCTGTTCGGACGACTCGCATCGGAGCGCGACGTCCAGGGCGTCGCGGTCGCGGCACTCGACCAGGACGTCATCGCGTTCCCACACGATCCGCGACTGCGCGTGCTCGCGCGGTTGTTGGCCGGGACGGAGCCGGGCGTCGAACGCTTCGGGTTGCGCGGCGACGCCGTGGTCGTCGCTTGGCGGCCGCTGACGCGCGCGACGTTGCGGATGGAACGCGAAGGCGCGCCGCCGATCTACCTGCGGATGTCGGGCTCGCGCGATCGATTCGCGCGCGTGAACGCGGCGGCTCGGTCCGCGCAAGCGCTCGACGTCGGCGCGCCGCTGTTCCCCGGCGTGGCGTTCGAATGGCCCGAGGCGAAGGCGTATGCGCTCGAGACCGCTCCGGGCTCGACGCTCGACGCGACGCTCGAGCGCGCCGACGCAGTGACGATGGCCGCGATCGCCGTCGCGCTCGTGCGGCTCGGGACGGCGAAAGCGCCGACGCTGCCGCATCATCACGCGATCGACGAAGCCGAAGTCACGGCGCGCCTGCTGCGCCGCGCGCTCGCGGTCGAGCCGACGATGCTCGGTCCGGCGCAGGCAGAGCTGACGCGGCTGTTCGATCTGGCGCGCGACCTCCCGCAGAGTCGCCCCGCGGTGGTCCATCGCGATTTGCACGACAAGCAGATCGTGCTCGCGCCGGACGGAACGGTGACGTTCCTCGATCCGGACACGATCGCGCTCGGCGACCCCGCGCTCGACGCGTCGAACCTCGCCGCGCATTTCGAGCTGCGCGAGATGCAAGGCCGGATCCCGGCGGGCCGCGCGGCCGAGCTGACCGACGCACTGCTGTCCGCGTTGCGCGTCGCCGGGCTCGAGCTCGACGGCGCGCGCCTGTCGTACTTCCGCGCGTGCTCGCTGCTGCGCCTCGCGGCGGTCTACGCACTGCGGCCCCATCCCGAGCGCCTCGTCCCGCACCTGTTGGAGCGTGGGCGTGCCGTCCTCGATCGACATCCACGTTCGTCGTCCGTTTCTCTCGCCATCGAAAGGTCCGCCTCATGAATTGGTCGAGCCCCGTGACGTTCGTCCTCGGCGCCGCCGCACTCTGCGGTGTCGCTCAAGCACAGTTGGCCCCGTTGTCGTGGTCGGTCCACGAGACCCTCACCGATCCCGGCGCCGACGCCGGTTGGTCGGTCGCCACGGGCGACGTGAACGGCGACGGGTACGCCGATGCGATCGTCGGTGCTCCGCACGGCGATCCCGGGCTCGTCGTCGACGCCGGCCGCGTGCTGGTGCGCTTCGGGCCGGCGTTCGTCGCCGAGCAGACGCTGGTGGCGCCGGCCGCCCAGATGTCCGCGGACTTCGGCTACGCCGTCGCGTGCGGCGACGTGAACGGCGATGGTTTCGCCGACGTGCTGGTCGGAGAGCCCGACACGCAGATCGGCCTCGCGCTCGACGTCGGTCGCGCGTACGTGTTCTTCGGACCGACGCTGACGACGAGCGTGACGCTGAATCAGCCGGTCGCGCAAGCCGGAGCCGACTTCGGCCAGGCGGTCGCGATCGCGGACCTCACCGGCGACGGCATCGGCGACGCGATCGTCGGCGCGCCGGAGGCGAAGCTCGGCGCGGTCACCAGCGGTCAGGTGTACGTCTACGCGGGGCCGACGCTCGGCACCGTGACGACGGTCAACGACCCGAACGCCGCGGCCGGTGCGCATTTCGGCTGGAGCGTCGCCGCCGGTGACACCGACGCCGACGGCAAGCAGGACCTCGTCGTC
>JAEUIB010000699.1 GCA_016795255.1 Planctomycetota bacterium | reverse complement strand
GGCGAACACGCGCCGCACACAGCGGCGAGCGCGACGACGACGAGTGAGCGCGCAGCCGACCTCATCGGCGTCGCTCCCGCATGCGGAAGAACCGCTGCAGGCTCGTGATGCACGGCTCGTGCGTGCCGAGCATCAGCGTGTCGACGCCGGCGCGCTTCAGCGCGAGCTCGTGCTGCGAGACGACGTCGACGCGCCGGCGCGCCAGCCAGTCGCGGACGCCGCGATGGGACAGATCGAGTTCGCGTTCGGCGCCGGTCTCGGGATCGACGATCCGCACGAGACCCGCGTCCGGCCACTCGCCTTCGCGCGGATCGCGCAGGCCGATCGCGACCAGGTCGTGGCGCTTGCTGGCGACGAGCAGCGACGATTCGGGCAGCGGCGCGAGGAAGTCGGTCAGCAAGAAGACGACGGCGCGGCGACGCTGCACGCGATGCGCGAACTCGAGCGCGACGTCGAGCCGCGTCTCGCGCGGCACGAGTTCGGCGCCGACCAGTTCGCGCAGCAGCCGCAGCACCGCGCCCTTGCCCTTGCGCGGCGGCAGGAACTTCACGACGTCGTCGGCGAACAGCGCCATGCCGACCTTGTCGCCGTTCTTCAGCGCCGACACGGCGAGCAGCGCCGCGGCCTCGGCCGCCGTCTCGAGCTTGCTGCGGTCGCCGGAGCCGAAGCCCTGCGACGCCGACACGTCGACGAGGAACAGCACCGTGAGTTCGCGCTCTTCGCGGTAGCGCTTGACGAACGCCGTGCCGCTGCGCGCCGTGACGTTCCAGTCGATCGAACGCACGTCGTCGCCGGGCTGGTACTCGCGGACCTCGTCGAACTCCATGCCACGCCCGCGGAACACGGAGTGGTACTGGCCGCCGAACAGATCGTCGACCATGCGGCGGGCGACGATCTCGATGCGGCGGACCTTCTTCAGCAGTTCGGCGACGGCGACTCGTTCCATGCTTCGAGCTCTCGCCGACTCACGGCACCGGGACTTCGCCGAGGATCTTCGACACGACGTCGTCGGCGTCGACGTTCTCGGCTTCGGCCTCGTACGACAGCAGCACGCGGTGGCGCAGCACGTCGTGCGCGACGTCCTTGACGTCCTGCGGCGTCACGTAGCCGCGCCCTTCGAGGAACGCGATCGAGCGCGCGCCGATCGCCAGGAAGATCGTCGCGCGCGGCGACGCGCCGAACTCGATCAGCGGAGCGAGGTCCTTCAGCCCGAACTCGGTCGGAGCGCGCGTCGCGCGCACGAGGTTCAGGATGTAGTCCTTCACCTTGTCGTCGACGTAGATGAGCTGGACGGTCTCGCGCATCGCGGCTATGTCGGCGGGCTGCACCACCGGCTTCACGGCCGGACCGCCGCCTTGCAGCGCGAGGTCGACGACGCGACGCTCTTCGTCCTTCTTCGGGTAGTCGACCTTGACCTTCAGCATGAAGCGGTCGACCTGAGCTTCCGGCAGCGGGTACGTGCCTTCCTGCTCGATCGGGTTCTGCGTCGCCATGACGAGGAACAGCGGGTCGAGCGGGAACGTCTCGTCGCCGATCGTGACCTGGCGTTCTTGCATCGCTTCGAGCAGCGCGGACTGGACCTTCGACGGCGCGCGGTTGATTTCGTCGGCGAGGATGAAGCTCGAGAAGATCGGCCCCTTGCGCGTCGTGAACGACCCTTCCCGCGGGTTGAAGACCAGCGTCCCGACGAGGTCGGCCGGCAGCAGGTCCGGCGTGAACTGGATGCGCTTGAAGTCGACCGCGATCGCCTGCGCCAGCGCCTTGATCGTCGTCGTCTTCGCGAGGCCCGGGACGCCCTCGAGCAGCACGTGGCCGCCCGACAGCAGCGCGGTCAGCAGGCGCGACACCATCTCGGTCTGACCGACGAGCACCTTGCCGACCTCGGCCCGCAGGCGATGCAGCGCGTCGGACTGCGCGAGCACGCGATCACGGATCTGTTGGACGTCGACCGTCATGCGGAGAGACCTTTCTGGCGAGGGGATCGTGCTCGTGCGCCGAGCGGCCCGTGGCGACCGCGGCCCGAAGCCCGGTGAGTCAAAGGGCAACCGGCACCGGGATCAAGCCCGCGACCGACCGGATCGGAGGACTCGCTCCTGATGACGCTCGAACTGGCATGATTCCGTCATTCCAAGTCCGAGCCGGCGGAGCGCGCATGCCCAACGAACGAGAACGCCGGCCGTTGGCGTTCCTGGTCGATGCCCATGGAACTTTGTTCCACGAGCATCCGCCCCGCCACCTGATCTACGCCGCGACGCTGCGCCGCCACGGTCACGAGGCCCCGCCCGACGACGTCGCGGCGACGATGGGCGCGGTCCACGCCAGCTTGCCGCAGCGGCTCGACGGCCACTTCCGCTACACGGAGGCGTGGTTCCGCGTCTACGTCGCCGAGGTGGCCGGCCGGTTGCGGTTCATCGGCGACCTCGACGCGCTGACGCGGGACCTGCTGGCGGCCTTCCGCGTGAAAGACAGTTTCCGCGCGTACCCCGAGGCACGCGCGGTCATCAAGCGGCTGCGCGGCGCGAAGATCCCGATCGGCGTCGTGTCGAATTGGGGACCGCACCTTCCGTCCGTGCTCGGCCAGCTCGGGTTCCACGGCGATTTCGGCGTCGTCGTCGCGTCGGCGCTGGCGCAGGTCGAGAAGCCGGACGGCGCGATCTTCCGCAAGGCGGCGCGCGCGCTCGACGTGCCGGTCGAGGCGTGCCTGCACGTCGGCGACCACGTCACCAACGACTACGCCGGGGCACGCTCGGTCGGCGCCGCCGCGTTGTGGCTCGCGCGCGACGGGGCCGACGCGGACGGCGTCGCTGCCGCCGACACGATCACGTCCCTGTCCGGCGTGCTCGCGCGGTTCGGCCTGCCCGACGTCTGACGAACGGCGCGCAACGACCTCGGCGACGGCCGATCACGGTCGTTCGGAGCTCGGCGACGTCGGACCGCCGCCCGCGACCGGACGCGGATCGTGCCCGGAGCCGCCGCGAGCGTGCCGCGTCAACGCCGCCGCCAGCGCGTCGCTGGTGACCGGCTTGCCGAGGAATCCGTCCATGCCGGCGTCGTCGCAGCGGCGTTGGTCCTCGTCGAGCGCGCTCGCCGTCAGCGCGACGATCGGGGTCCGGACCTCGCCACCCTCGCTCGCCCGGATCCGGCGCGTCGCCTCGAAGCCGTCCATTCCCGGCATGTGGCAATCCATCAGCACGAGGTCGAACGCTCGAGCGGTGATCGCGGCGACGGCGGCCGCACCGTCGCCGACGACGTGCACGCGCGCACCGAGCTTCGCCAGCATCCGCGCGACGACCATCTGGTTCACCGCGTTGTCCTCGACCACGAGCACGTCGATCGCGTGGGGCGTCGACGCTTGGATCGACGTCCGCCGCGGCGGCGCGGAAACCGCGGCGGGCGCGACGGCGCACGGGACCTCGACGGAGAACGCGCTGCCCTCGCCGGGGACCGACTCGACCGTGATCCGTCCCCCCATCAGGTCGAGCAGCCGCCGGCAGATCACGAGCCCGAGCCCGGTGCCGCCGAACCGGCGCGTCGTCGAATCGTCGCTCTGCGCGAACGGCGCGAACAGACGCTCCAGCGTCGACGGCTCGATGCCCGGCCCGGTGTCGACCACCGTGAAGCGCAGTCGGAACCGCGCCGTGCCGTCGATCGGCGTCGCGTCGACGTCGACGCGGATCGAGCCGCGTTCCGTGAACTTGATCGCGTTGCCGACGAGGTTGAACAGGACCTGCCGGATGCGCGTCGGATCGCCGACGACCCACGGCGGGACGACCGCGGCGACGCGCGCTTCGAACGTCACGCCGTTCGCTTCGGCTTTCGGACCGAACAGCGCGACGACGTCCTCGACGAGGCCGGCCGGCGAGACCGACACCGCTTCGAGCCGCATCTGCTGGGCATCGAGCTTCGAGAAGTCGAGTACGTCGTTCAGCACCGACATCAGCGCTCCGCCCGACGAGCGGATCGTGCCGACGAAGCGGCGTTGCTCCGCGTTCAGCGGCGTGTGTTCGAGCAGCTCGGCGATGCCGAGCACGCCGTTCATCGGCGTGCGGATCTCGTGGCTGATGTTCGCGACGAACGCGGATTTCGCACGCGACGCTTCGAGCGCGGCTTCGCGGGACGCGCGCAACTCGGCGACCGCGCTGCGCACGCGGCGCAGCAACGCGAAGGACGCGCCGAAGAGCAGCGCCGCGGCGAGTGCCCCGCCGATCGTCCACTGCGTCGTGATCGCGTCCGTCTCGGTGCGGACCGCACTCTCCACGCCGAGCAGCAGTTCGTCGATCGCGCGCGTGAGGTCGCCGATGCGGCCGTCGAGCACGCCGAGGTGCGTCGCACCGAGTTCGGCGATCCGATCGCGTTCGGCGCTGAGCTCCAGCCAACGTTCGCGGACGCGGAACAGCCCGCCCTCGCCGGGCACCACGCATTCGTGCGCTTCGTCGTCGCGCCAGCCGTCGCCGTACAGCACGCGGCACAGCGCCGGGACCTGCGCGCGCAGCGCCTGCATGTCCGGCGACTCGTGACGCGCCAGGCACTCGTCGAGCCGGCGATGCGCGAGCCGCAATTGGTTGTCCCGCAAGTTCGCGAGGTTGTCGACGCCGCGTTCGCGGCCGAGCCGCTCGACGAGCAGCCCGATCTCGTCGATCTCGCGCACGACGTCGGTCGCGCTGAACGCGGCGATGATCGCGCGACGCAACGAGTCGCTGGATTCGGTGAATCGTTCGTCGCCGAGGTGCG